>CBZS010000111.1 GCA_000613065.1 Richelia intracellularis
ATAGTACCTATGGTAGTGAATCTATTGAATGGATTCTACAGATTTTACAATTCCTCAGTCACATTCATGAACAAGCCTACCGCAATCATCCATTGACTGCAAAACAGAAATTTATCTCTCCCCATAAAGATTGTGGGACTTATCCAAAATCATGGCTTTCGAATGATTTGCACATTTACAAAGCTTTCATCAATAAAATCACACTCCGCGTACTTTCGCTCCAGTTATAAAAAAATTGTTTGTGCCATAGTGGTATAGTTATGCTATGGATAGGTATAGTGCTATCATCAAAAAAAACAAATCATTTGCAATAAAGTCGACCAAGTTACACTAATCATTGCTCAATGGTAAGAAATCTGGAAGTTCCAGAGTCATCATCTCATCTTATAAATTAACCAACAAAATTTGTCGAAAAAATATAAGATTAGTGAATTACCCTACAGTTTATCCTGCCGCAAACAGCCACCAACTTAACTTTGTTGGCAAGAAAGAAAAGGCAATTGAGATTACTATTCACTCCCCTAGTGATTATATCCAAAAGAACTGCCCTCGCATTTTCCCAGACTGGCAAAATCAACCACAATTCTCGGTAGTGATTGTTCTACAAAAATCACACTTGCCAATGATGGAGATTACCCCGCAGGTAGAACAGGAAAAACAACAACTGCGAGAAATTTTCATGAGATTTGGTTTTGAACTAGCTTTTAGTTTAAGCGATCGCGGGTACCCAAGCGATGTGATTGATCCTCGTACTGGTTATCCTTTACTGTCTCGTTCTGGTGAAATTCCCCATGATGATACTGCGACTGTGAAGGCTCTGCTTCATTACCCCATTATTCGTAATAAATGTCGTGTATTAATTCATCCTCAATGGGGGGTTTATGTTTACCCTAGTATTTTAATCTCAATAGCTGACCCCACACTTATTAAGTTATTAATTAAGAGTATTGCTCCCGACCACGGCTGGAGACAACTTACTCATGAAACAATTGCATAATTAGGTATAATTATGCAATTGTCTAATTCAACAAGGCAAAATCAGAAACTCTTATTATTGAAGTATTTCCCTGTCTTTCTTTCAAAACAGTGAAAATATCCATTATTATTCCTGTTCTCAATGAGGTAGAACATATAAAGTCAACCATCACAACGACCAAAACTGGTCAAAATATAGAAGTAATTGTAGTTGATGGTGGCTCAAATGATGGAACAGTTGAGATAGTACGCACCTTAAAAGTATCGCTAATTAAATCTGCCCCTGGACGCGCACTCCAAATGAATACAGGAGCATTAACTGCAACCGGAGATATTTTATTATTTCTCCATGCAGACACCCAGTTACCTCCTGATTTTGATGCCATGATTCGTCAAGCCTTGCCAATACCAGGGATAATTGCAGGTGCATTTAGTCTTAAGATAGATGCAGAATTCACAAGTTTGCGTTTGGTTGAAAAAGGGGTAAGTTGGCGTTCGCAGTTTTGGCAAATGCCCTATGGGGATCAAGCCATATTCCTTAAGCAGGAAATATTTCAAGCAGTTGGTGGTTTTCCTGAGTTGCCAATCATGGAAGATTTTGAGCTGATCCGTAAACTGAAACGTCTGGGTAAAATTATTACCTTAAGAACACCAGTAGTCACATCTGCAAGACGTTGGTTAAAAAAGGGGATTTGGCAAACCACTTTAATAAATCAGGTAGTAATTATCGCTTATTTTCTAAATATTTCTCCGATTACAATTCGCAATTGGTATCGTCGGGGAAAGTAATTGAATCAAGTTTTGCGATCTATTCTGCTCTACCCACAAGATTTTTGGTATGAGCCATGCCAGTATGTAACGTAAATTGTCCATTACTTTACAAAGGTGAGTCATCATCGCATTCTACATTCATATGCTCGGCTCCCCAATCTCCCATAGAAATCATGATTGGGTCTAGAGTACGACCATAATCAGTCAGGGAGTATTCGACCCGTGGAGGCACTTCGGCATAACCTTTTCGCATGACTATCTTATCTTTCTGCAACTCCCGTAGTTGATTAGTAAGCATACCCTGGGTAATACCTTCGATTTTTTTCTTCAATTCACCGAAGCGTAAGACATCATTCTGCAAGAGATAAAAAATAATCAGGGGTTTCCACCGTCCACCAATCACAGATAAGGTGCCTTCCACAGAGCATCCATAGGGGCGCTCACAATTGTTTTGCTGCGTCATAATTCTCTCGAATTTTCAATAGTTACTTTTTATTAAAAAAATCACAAAATTGTGCCTACTTGTTATTGTTTGCACTTGTATCATATTTTTTAATCATCGAACTGATAATGAACAGAAATAAATATGGCTGACGAGAATTGCACCACATTCAAGGCTATGCAGGATGAAGGAGTCCTTACTGTTACTTTTGATTATCCCCTTGTGAATATTCAAGGGATTCCCATGCTGGATCATCTAAATCGATTGGCAGCAATACTAGAAGGCATTAGCAATATTAAGGTTGTTGTTTTCCAGTCTGCACACCCAAAGATTTTTGTGGCACATGCAGCTCCCAATTCCTCAAAGATATGTCTAGAACTGCAGTATCCCGTGATGAGGTAGAGCTGCTCTATCTACAGACTACCCTGGAGCGGATTAGTAGACTGCCACAGGCAACCATTGCCAAAATAGAGGGCTTTGCAAGGGGTGGAGGACATGAATTTGCCCTGGGTTGTGATATGCGGTTTGCGGCTCGTGGTAAAGCAAAGTTCATGCAGATGGGAGTTGGTATGGGTATTTTACCTTATAGTGGTGGTGCATCACGTATGGCTCATCAGGCAGGACTAGGTACAGTTTT
>CBZS010000112.1 GCA_000613065.1 Richelia intracellularis
TCGCGTTGCTGAATCAGGGGATAATTTCACTAAATTTTCAACGATTTCTCAATGGTTTCAAACGCTAATTCATCCCGCACTCATGCTACGCCCGAAAACTTTTATATGAAAAAACTTTTAAACCAATTCCGCGATCAGGTATTAGTAGCTTTAAGCGGCCTCAAGATGGCACAATAAACACATTGGCGATTAATCAAAACTATCTATGGTCTGTTTCCATTATTTGTAATCTGCAAGATAATTCACCTAAATCCGTAATTACTAGCTATGGATGGGTAAGACGAGTTTATTTAGATCAGGTAACATCTGGGCACCTCGAAAAATTGAGCAAGTAGCTCGCGAGATGAGAGTATAGGGAGAGCAGAAGCTGCGGTTGAATCGCCATGGGGAAAAAAAAGTCGGGGAACTTGAACAGCGATACCAGAAGTTAGAAAGCAAGAAGACCCTGTTAATGAAGTTAGACGAGACGGTGCCGTAGTCATAATTTCGTCCGATTTTAGAACAAGTGCATGACAAGCCCAGAAAAAATAATGCTGGACGAAAGCCCATAAATGCAATAGTCATGTTCAAAATCCTTGTGCTGCAACAACTGTACAACATCAGTGATGAAGAACTGGAGTACCAGGTCAATGGCCGACTATTGTTCATGAGATTTTTGGGCTTGGGGCTAGCAGAACCAGTACTAGATGCAACTACAGTTTGGTTATTTCGGCAGGAGTTGAAGCAGCAGGGTCTTATTGAAGAACTGTTTGAGCAATTAATGTGATCGCTACCTGAGAGACCAAGCCTACCAAGCTAAGGGGGGTCAAATAGTAGATGCCACACTGATTCCAGTTCCCAAGCAGCATAATACAAAGGAAGAGAAGCAAAAACTTGCCCAAGGATAAATTCCCGAAAGTTGGCAGCAAAAGCCTCATCCCTTGTCCCAGAAGGATACCGATGCTCCCTGGACAAAAAAGAATGGTCAGAGTTACTTTGGTTATAAAAACCACATCAGTATCGATGTGGAGTACGGTTTTATTCGTCGCTATCAAGTCACGGATGCCTCAGTGCATGATTCCCAAGTGTTATGGGCACTGTTGGATGCTCAAAACCAGGGAGAAGAGGTTTGGGCAGATAGTGCCTATCGTAGTGAATCTATTGAATGGATTCTACAGATTTTAGAATTCGGCGTTGCTGAATCAGGGGATGATTTCACTAAATTTTCAAGGATTTCTCAATGGTTTCAAACGCTAATTCATCGCGCACTTATGCAACGCCATTATTGTTTATGGTTTACCACTGAAAATCATATGATATGTATTTATGCCTAGTTCTGAAAAGACATCTTCCAGATGTTAAGCTTCTAAAGCTTTCACTGATATACGATATTTCTTTTGTACGTGAT
Organism: Richelia intracellularis; assembly: GCA_000613065.1. Classification (GTDB taxonomy): domain Bacteria; phylum Cyanobacteriota; class Cyanobacteriia; order Cyanobacteriales; family Nostocaceae; genus Richelia; species Richelia intracellularis_B. The sequence continues at coordinate 1,388 of CBZS010000112.1, forward strand.
TTATACACCAGCATAGATATATCTGAATAATAAAAGTTTACTATCAGTGTACCCAGGGTAAGCGCATCTAATGGTTGAGGGTAAATTTGCGTCCGTAATGTTTAGAAATTGTAGCTATGCAAGCAGCACCCCACTCTTCTTCACTATGTTGTTGGACAAATTGATATTTCATGGGACAGTACCCAAAAGAATGAAAATCAGGAATTAAAATTAACAGTAATTTATTACTAGAAACAACTACCTATAATAACTTCCTAACTAAAAACTAGACAAAAAGTATAAAACCATCCGACCCAATAAATTTAGGAAATTTACTTTTGGTCCTTAACGTTGGTAATAATTGCCAAAATCAAATGTTACAAACTTGTTGCTCTGCCAAAGTCTATATGAAGCTCGATTACTAGAAGATAAGTTTACATTACCTAGGGAACCAGTATAGCTATTACTAGTGTTACTTGTTATGTATGTATCACTGCTTCCGAAGCTTACTTGTAATCCACCAACCACAGCCTCTTGTTGGTTTTCATAAATTTCTGTAAATAGTATGGAATTTTTGGGTTTTAGTTGGTTAGACATAGCATTACTTTTTCTTTGAAGAACTAAGCTATCAGGAGTAAGCATAATAGAAATGCTATTATCTAGATTGTTTCTATCTTCTGTCTAACCCATCGCTGATAGCTTCTTTGGCTAAATTAATAAAATTTTCACCGCTTTATCCAATATTGAAAGCTCTGAAATCAAGTGCAAGTGAGTTGTTTTCTATTGCTGTAAAAGTCTTTCCTGCACTAGCACTAGCAATACCTGCAACTGCAAAACCATTAGTGTTCACAGCTTTATAATCGACAGCCGCAACAGTAGCTAGGAATCCAGCAATGTTTCCTCCAGCAACTACTTATTGTTGCTGGAGGAAATTTCGGTCAATAATTCAGATTTTGTTGATAACATGATCTTGTATCCTCATTTTTGTATGTATTTGGAACTGATTTATTCGTTTTTTTTAGTCGCAAAGGTAGCGTGATAAAAATAGAAAAAACTCTATATTTTTATTTTTACACTCTATTTTTTGATAGATATTTTTACGCCCTTTCCAACGTTTTAAGCTCTGAAATCAAGTGCAAATGAGTTGTTTCCTATTGCTGTAAAACCATTATTTGCACCAGCTACACCACCAGTGGTAACAGCGTTATAATCGACAGCCGCAACAGTAGCTAGTAATGCAGCAATGTTTCCTCCAGCAACTACTTATTGTTGCTGGAGGAAATTTCGGTCAATAATTCAGATTGTGTTGATAACATGATCTTGTCTCCTCTTTTTTTTGTGTATTTGGAACTGATTTATTCGTTTGTTTGAGAGGATTTTTTAAAAGTCGAAGTGAGTTAAAAATAATGCAAATCGCCTGACCATGATACGTATCATTGCAATCTAAATTAAAGTCTGAGAAGTTTCAGGTAGCCTTTCATAGTCCTTACTTAATCTTCTACACCAATTGAGCCACCCGAAAGTTCGTTGTACAACCCAAGGTTTTGGTAAAAGGGTAAAAACCTTCTTTTCTAAGGGTTTGAGAACCACTTCCACAATCCAACGAAAAACATCGATTATCCAGTGGGCAAAATCTTACCCCCGATATCCTCCATCCATCCAAATAGTGTGCAGTCTTTTAACTTTATCTTTCATCTGATAAAGCTGCCAGAAGGTGCACGTTTAGTTTAGCCCCTGCACGTTCTGGCACTCTTGCAGAAGTAACCAAGACTCGCAAAACTAGCCCTAACAAGTCAACGGTAATAAATCGCTT
>CBZS010000113.1 GCA_000613065.1 Richelia intracellularis
ACTGAATGTGGTTTTTAAGTGAGGAAAGGGTAATCATGAGTAAATTTTCTATAATTTAAACCTGGGGTTTGCTAGGGAGATACGCTCCGTAGCCTGCACGGATAATCTACGAGAAGCAAATTACACTAGTCGCCTTACAAGGCTGGATTCATCGAAACGCCCTGCTCTCTATCTAATAGCCCAAGTTCTCTTTTTGAAGACGAAACAACTGCTCTACTCAAAACTACGGATTTCAAAGTAAAGACGGTTGGATATTTCTTTTTCCTCCTCTTCTCCCTGCCTCCTGCTTTCTGCTATCTACTTCCCTACCTAACTTCTTTTCACCAAAACATGGACTCGGTTAATTTTTCTCCCCCTGCTTGCTTACCTAACCAATAATGAGCGATCGCGAATACAATTAGCAGAGGTACACTAGCAAAATGAACTATGCGTAAGGCTTGCCAACTGCCAAACAGATCTACAATCCAAGGAAGTTGAGCTGGCTTATACATTCCTAACCCAGTCAACAAAGCCAATAACAAAATAGGAATAATACTGGTATATACTATGCGGTGCCAAGCATAAATCAAACGCTTTTGATTGCGACTTTTTTGTAATGCCTTGAAGTCTTTATCCCCCACAAATCGATGTCGCCATCTACGAGTTATTAAGACATACATTCCGTACCACAATAAATTTAAAGAAAAAAACCACATAGCTGCAAAATGCCAGTGTCTTCCCCCAGCTAACCAACCACCCAATGTAAAGATGGGAGGAATATGCAAACCTCCACGCCCACCAAAAACGGGATTGGCATTGTAAATTTGCAATCCACTGGTGAGCATAATAAATACACTCACAATATTCACCCAGTGGAAAATCTTGGCTGCGATCGCTTGATTCGGTACAGTCATAGAATAGGGTAAATAGCAGAATTAATTTGCGTTATCACTAAATTATAAGTGATTTACCGCACATTCTATGCAATTTGTTAATTTCATGACACAAGAAGTATTCCAGAGAAATCACACAGAGTATATATGTTTTTCTGGCAAAAATAATATGATGATTTCAATAATTGGATATCTATTCAATTAGATGAATTTTGTACTTAATATATGATATTGAATTAACTACACTATCAGCTATATATTACATTGATAATTGTTGGTTTATTTTGGCGTTATCTTTCTGGATATCAGTATTTTGATACTTTTATTTAAAGAGGCTAATATAGGTGCGACAAGGCATATATTCGGATGGTTCATAACCCTGAAAACGAAGTATTAGGACCCAAGGCCAAGAATATTTTATTGCGATAATTGCCTTGACAACTTCCTCAAAGTGTTTATTATTTATAATATCCAGCACGCTCGTATCTTCAACAAGTATCAGATAAACTGCAAAAATAATTACAGCCATTAGTCACAGTGTATATACTTGTTGAACTTCCCCATCCCCTATTTTTTTTAAGATTAATAATGCATTGATGAAGTTTTTATAAAGTAGTATTAATAATGAGTTATATAAATTGTAATTAGTCCTGACATGGATGCAGACGAATTAAAACATCTGGCGTTGCATAAGTGGGGGATGAATTAGGGTTTAAAACCATTGATAAATCTTTGAAAATTTAGTGAAATCATCCCCTGACTCAGCAACGCCAAAGATCTTTATGATCTAGGCAAGAGGGATTTTACAGGAGCTAATCTCTCAAAACTGAAACTCATTGGCTTTAATCTAGTTGGTATTAACCTCTGGGGAGCAGACTTGACTGGGACGAATTTAGCTAAAGCCAAACTATGGGGAGCAAATCTGAGTGGAGCTAATTTAGCTAAAGCTAATTTAACCAGAGCTAATCTCACCTGTACTCAACTAGAAGATGCTAATCTCAGAGCAGCTAAATTACGACATACAAAACTTTATGGAGGTAATTTAACTGGTGCTTTATATGACGACACCACAAAGTTTACAAAATATTTTGACCCCATCAGTAGAAATATGCAAATATTTTGAATATGTATTTACTTACACTAGAGTTGTAAATATTATACTTTCTCCTCCTGTTCAAACCTTTTTCGGGAATAGTAGGGAGGGCTGGGACTTCCCCAACAAACTTGCTCCCTGGAGATATTGCTAAAAACACTGCTACGAGCACCAATAACAGCATTAGCACGGACATCTACACCGGGTGCAATAAAACTATCAGCAGCAATCCACACTCAATTGCCAATAATTAATTATTTTAGCTGTTTGTAAACCAAAGGCGCGGTCGCTAATATTGTGGCTACCCGTACATAGATAACTTTTTTGGGAAATTACGTAGTGCTCGCCAATGTAAATTTCATCTAGGCTGTATAAAACAACATCATCTCCAATCCAACTATAGTCGCCAATAATAGTTTTCCAAGGATAAGTAAAACGGGCTATAGGTCTTATTAGTACACCCTTGCCAATCTTAGGACCAAACAGTCTAAGTAAATTACAACGCCAACTATTACAGGAATGAGGAGTTAAGGGAAAAGCGATCGCTTGTACAAACCACCACAGTAAAATATACCAACTACTACGTCCGTGATCAAACCAAGATTGATCGTACAGACGTAAATCCACAAAAGGTTTTTCGTCTGTCATTCAATTTGAGCCTGGATATTTCTGATTGAACTTTTATAACCCTATCCCAGTAATGTCGTTTTTTTAATCCAAATATGGATTGTTGCAAGAGACAAAAAAGCATCAAAACAAGCTGAAATTCTTTCCGTTCTGACAACAAATAAGACGACAATATTTTTTTTGAAACCATGGGAAACAACGTTCTTGTTGAAAACGTGGGACGGAAATTTTAATGGGTCTGCCCTTGTTCTTCTTTGTCTTCCAAACCCCCTTGGGCCATTGCGGCCTAATACCACCTCTAGGTAAAGCAGCGCCCTTATCCTTAGAATCGTAGGCTTTGTCAGCAGCAAGCACTTTCAGGGGTTTACGGGGTCTACCCCGTTTGTTGGTCTTAACCTTTACACTGTCTAGAAGTGCTATCACCTGATCTCTTTAACTACCATTGGCAGGTGTGGTGGGATTGGATAAAGGCATTCCTGAGCCTTCAGTAAGAGTGTGTATTAAAATACCCTTTCCTTTTCCACCGTAAGCAACACAATCACCACCGCCCTTTCCACGGGGAAAAAGACCCGTCCACCGCGCCATAACTCCAGTTGATTAACCCTTTGTCTTGTCCAATTCCCAATATTCCTGCTTGTAAAGCCTCTAAGGTCCCGTCCAACTGCCAACGTTTGAGCCATCGATGTGCAGAGCTGTTTGATGCCCATATTTATCCTTTTTGAACGTCACACCAACGACACCCTGTTATCAATATATACAGTAAGGTATTGAGTACATAACGAAATGAAGAATGTGGCATTCCTCCTTCGCGTTTCTCTGGCGGTTTCAGAAAAAGGCCTTGGTGAATCAGGGGATGATTTCACTAAATTTTCAACGATTTATCAATGGTTTCAAACGCTAATTCATCTCGCACTTATGCAACGCCTGGAAAAATATCCTCAAACAAAAACCACTCCAAATGACTCAGTCCTTCAAAACGTCCAGCCATCAGATGATATAACCCCTCTTACTCAACAGGCATATTATCACCTTCCGTTCTTAGTGGGATAGGTTCATAGATTTTTAACTTGGGGAAGATATCAGTTTTGACTGAGTAAATATCATTGTAGTGCAACATCTTGTGATGAATCCCCGATATCTTTACGTTTTGGAAGACCCCAGGAAATGTTGCTCATATTCCTTATAGTTTGATTTGAGGATAGTATTTACACATAATTTTTATGAAGAAGGTAATGTCCATATTTTATTGCATCAGTTTTTCTACAGATAACTTTTTATTAAATATCAAAGCTATAGAAAATGACTGTGGCAATATTAGTTAGGAATTATTTAGAAAAATAAACTTAGAGAGAGAGCCAAAATAAACCCAAAAATTTTCAATTTTATTGATTTTTTTTCCTTAACCTATCATTAATGTTGGTAAATTTAGTTTTTGCAGTGTTACCATATAAAATATAAAAGCTGAGCAGATACAATAGCTAATAAATGCTTTTTGAGGGGAACAATTATGTATGAACTACAAACTGTGATACATAACTTTGGCCAAGTATATGACAATCCAATTTTATTAGATAAGAGCATTACAGCACCCGTATGTGAGGGCTTAAATATAGTATTAGCTAGCTTCCAAGGGCTGTATTTACAATACCAGAAACATCACTTTGTGGTTGAAGGAGCAGAATTTACCTCCTTGCATGATTTCTTTAATGAAAGCGCTGAAGATGTGCAATCTCATATCCATGAAATTGGAGAGCGTTTAAATGGATTAGGTGGTATTCCTGCTGCTTCATTTGCTAAATTGGCTGAATTATGTTGTTTTCAACAAGAGCCAGATGGTAAATATTCTAGCCGTAAAATGCTGGAAAATAACCTGAAAGCAGAGCAAGCAATCCTAAATTTAATTCGTCGTCAGGCTTCTCTTGCAGAAAGTTTAGGTGATAGAGGTACTCGCTATTTATATGAGCAAATTCTGTTAAAAACAGAAGAAAGAGCCTATCATTTAGATCATTTCCTTGCTAAGGATAGTCTCACTTTAGGATTTATCAAATCTGCTTAACATTAATTGGTTAAGTCTTTAGATTTTCAGCATTATGACGTAATTTTATTACCTAATGTTTTTGTGAGTAGAGAATGTATTTATTCTCTACTATTTTCTAAAAAGTTAGAAGGCAAGATAATATACAAAATTTATATCCATATATTTGTATTTCCTATATTTTTTTATCAAGTTAATATTTTATCAAGATATAATACTTAAATTAATCAGATTAAGTATATGGATAGGAAAGAAATATCAATGTCAGTTAAACAGCCTTTCAGCCCTTGGGAAATAAAACCATGGTGGTGTCAACCTTGGTCAATAATACTTACTGGATTAACTACAGTTGGTGGTAGTTGGGTAATTTTTAAAGCTATTTGGTTTACTATTTTAGTCGCTATACCTATATCAGCTTGGATGGGATTTTTCTTGTTAGTTTGGCCTCAAAGAATGATTCAAAGTGGTCTATTAGATATAGATAACTATGAAAACTCTGAAGCTAAATGATTAAATAGAATGAACAGTGATAAGAAATTAATTGATGTGTCTTAATTTCGTCAAAAATGATTTGATTGTGAGCTGGAAGTTGACACACACATGAATTTAGATGTGATTTAATAAGGACTAAATTATAAATACATATGTATAACTGCAAGAGTTCGGTATATTGGATATAAAAGTTACAACCCTTGTTTAGAAAAGTTGGGATATCTCGATGCCAGTTGCAGCTAACTCAATCAAGTTTGGTACAGACGGTTGGCGCGGTGTAATAGCTGATGAGTTCACTTTTGAACGCCTCGCTTTGGTTGCACCAGTTGCCGCGAAAGTGCTACTTAATACCTACGGAGAGCAAGTAGGCAACCGCAAGATTGTTGTCGGTTATGATCGCCGGTTTATGGCAGAAGATTTTGCGGCCAAAGTTGCTGAAGTTATTTCTGCGGCTGGATTTAATGTTTTGTTTAGTGAAACCTATGCACCCACACCAGCCTTTAGTTGGGCTGCGAAACAAGAAAATGCTTTGGGAGCTTTGGTTATTACCGCTAGTCACAATCCAGGCAAATATTCCGGATTAAAAGTCAAGAGTGCTTTTGGTGGTTCGGTTCCCCCAGAGGTAACTCAGGAAATTGAAAAGTTATTAGGTGAGGAAGTTCCTAAGGCGGAAAAACCCGGTAATATAGAATACTTTAACCCCTGGCATAGTTATTGTTCAGGATTAGAAAGCAAGGTAGATATTGCCAAAATTCGGTCAGCGATCGCTTCTGGTAAGTTGACTCTGTTTGTAGACGTGATGCATGGTGCCGCCGCTGGGGGTTTAGGACGACTTTTGGGAGAAGGTGTCAGAGAAATTAATAGCGGTCGCGATCCTACCTTTGAAGGGGGTGCGCCAGAGCCTTTACCCAAATATCTGTCTCGGTTGTTCCAGACGATGAAGGATTATCGACAACAGCAATCCACTGGTTTAACCGTAGGTTTAGTATTTGATGGAGATTGCGATCGCATTGCTGCTGTGGATGGTGATGTCAATTTCCTCAGCTCCCAAATATTAATTCCCATTTTAATTGACCACTTGACAAAAAGACGGGATTTTAAGGGGGAAATAGTGAAAACCGTCAGTGGTTCGGATTTGATTCCCCTTGTTGCTGCTTGGCATAATTTGTCTGTATTTGAGACACCCGTAGGTTATAAGTATATTGCCGATAGGATGTTAGCAGCACAGGTATTATTAGGTGGCGAGGAATCTGGGGGTATTGGTTATGGGAACCATATTCCGGAGCGAGACGCATTATTATCAGCCTTATATGTGTTAGAAGCGGTTGTCGAGTCTGGTTTGGACTTGGGTCAATATTACCGCCAATTGCAGTCCCAAACTAACTTTTGTTCAGCATATGATCGCATTGACTTACCTCTAGCAAGTATGGAAGTGCGATCGCGCCTTTTAAAACAATTACAAACTCAACCTCCAACGGAGATTGCTGGTAAAGCAGTGATTGACTGTCAGACAATTGATGGGTATAAATTCCGCTTAGAAGAAGATAAAAGCTGGTTAATGATCCGTTTTAGTGGTACTGAGCCAGTTTTACGACTGTACTGCGAAGCTCCTACCCTGGAACAGGTACATAAAACTCTGGCTTGGGCAAAGCAATGGGCAGAATGATGGGAATTGTCCCGAATATTAGATACGTCTGGTGTTAATTAAATTTTTAGGAGGCAGTTACAGATTGGAAGGTTTGAACACTAATTAGAAAGAGACGATGGAGAAGGACCCGCAAAGTATGAGAAGCGATTTTAGCAGCCATATGAGTCGCAAAGCCAGCAACCCTTTTATTTTACAGTCGCTCAGCATTGCGACCAGTATTTTTAATTTCATCAAAAACCCCTTCAATTCTTTGTCGAATTCGACTAATTAAACGCTTTAAATTGCGAGTTGGTTGATGGTGTTGATTTTACTGATGAATTTATCCCACTAATGTAGTTTTGTTAATCCAAATATGGATTGTTGCAAGAGACAAAAAAGCATCAAAACAAGCTGAAATTCTTTCCCATCTGACAACAAACAAGACGACGATATTTTTTTTTAAACCATGGGAAACAACGTTCTTTTTGTCAGATGGGACGGAAATTTTAATCGGTCTGCCCTTGTTCTTCTTTGTCTTCCAAACCCCCTTGGGCCATTGCGGCCTAATACCACGTCTACCTAAAGCAGTGCGCTTATCCTTAGAATCGTAGCCTTTGTCAGCAGCAAGCACTTTCAGGGGTTTACGGGGTCTACCGCGTTTGTTGGTCTTAACATTTACACTGTGTAGAAGTGGTATCACCTGATCTGTTTCACTACCATTGGCAGGTGTGGTGCCATTGGATAAAGGCATTCCTGAGCCTTCAGTAAGAGTGTGTATTAAAATACCCTTTCCTTTTCCACCGTAAGCAACACCATGACCACCGCCCTTCCCAGGGGGAAAAAGACCCGTCCACCTCGCCATAACTCCAGTTGATTAACCCTTTCTCTTGTCCAATCCCCAATATTTCTGGTTGTAAAGCCTCTAAGGTCCCGTCCAACTCCCAACGTTTGAGCCATCGATGTGCAGAGCTCTTTGATGCCCATATTTCTCCTTTTGGAACGTCACACCAACGACACCCTGTTATCAATATATACAGTAAGGTATTGAGTACATAACGAAATGAAGAATGTGGCATTCCTCCTTCGCGTTTCTCTGGGGGTTTCGGAAAAATATCCTCAAACAAAGACCACTCCAAATTACTCAGTCCTTCAAAAGGTCCAGCCATCAGATGATATAACCCCTCTTATTTAACAGGCATATTATCACCTTCTGCTATTAGTGGCATAAGCTCATGTATTTTCCAAGCTCGATAGGTAATCGAGTTGGCAATTTGTGTCTGCCAATCTTGTTCGATAAATCCTTTATCTCCATAGATCTCACAACCGTTAACTAATTCCAAAACACCTCGAATAGCTTTACGTTCGTCGGTATTAGCCGGGACTAATTCATAGGCGATTGGAATTCCTTCTAAAGTCGAGAGCATGACTAACTTGTAGCCAAAATATTTCATTTTTCTTGCTACACAATAGCCATAATCGGCACTACCGTAAAATTCACTGTTTCGTTTACTTCTTCTATATCCCATGACTGGTATTGGCGAGCGTATCAATCAATAAATTGAGAGCATTTGTGCCTCCTAGTTGCTCCATCCATTTTCTTCTCAGCATTTCCATCTGTGTTACCAGCCTTCATAAACGTCGGTTGAAGTGACTGTGATGTAATAATCGTGGAAACCACTGTTTATAATTAGTCCCAATGAAACCCAGAAATTGAGTTTCTCCTAGAAATGGCAAAATTATTAGACAGAGAATATAATTTCCTGGCAAACCTTAAAACTTGTAAATATATAAATTTTAGATTTATCGCCAATATAGATAGAAAATTAACTATAGTTTCATTATTTTGCTATATCGACCAGTTAAGCCATGGATAATCTAGGCAATGGTAGGGTGCAATTCCTGCTACGACAAATATCTTCCTTATTAATCTACCAGTCCGTACTATCCACAGAGGTGGGTAATGCCTTTATAGAATTATTACAATCAATACATTTCACTAATGTCGATGCTAGGGGGTGTTTAGAAGCATATGGAAAATATTTTCAATTCTTAGCAAACCAAAATAAAAACTGGGAAGAATACTTAATTACCCGTATCCTCGCAGATGATAATCCTTTCTCTAAGTTAGCTCAACACTCCACATTTGCAGAGTTACCACCAGCTTTAATAGCAGCAGTCCAACATGATTTACAAATACTGCAAAATTTGTATGAATGTAGTAGCGCGGTATTAAGTGAATGGGTACAAACAGCAGCTCATCTGCCAATTTCACCAATAGTATGGTACACCGAGTACAACGACATCGGTAATTCAGAAACATCATTACTAATTAATCACTTGCAAGAATTGGCAAATTGGGGTGATGCAGTAGAGGATTTAGCTAATTACTATCAAAACTTTGGTACAGGGGTATTTACGGCATACTCAGCTTTACGGTGGCATGAAGGTAAGTTTATTGGTATTAATTATCCTGATCGTGTAAGCTTAAAGCAACTGGTAGGGTATGAATCTCAGCGGGATATTTTAGTCAAAAATACTGAATTTTTACTGTCTGGGCATGTAGCGTTGCATATACTATTATACGGTAGTCGAGGCTCGGGAAAATCTTCTTTAGTGAAAGCCTTATTAAATCACTATACCAATCAAAAATTACGGTTGCTGGAAGTTTCTAAATCCGAACTACAGGATTTACCAGAGATAATGGAAAAGTTGCATTTATTACCACATAAATTTATTGTCTTTGTCGATGATCTTTCCTTTGAAGAAGATGACGATGCTTTTAAAGCTCTAAAAGTGGTTTTAGAAGGAAGCATCACAGCACGTCCACAAAACGTAGTTGTATATGCGACCTCCAATCGCCGTCACTTAATTAGGGAATTTTTTGGAGATAGACCAAAACTAAAAGATAAGGATGAAATTCAAGCCTGGGATACTATGCAAGAGAAACTATCCTTTAGCGATCGCTTTGGTTTAACCTTAACATTTGAGCCAGCAGATCAAGATAAATACTTACACATCGTTCAACATCTAGCTAAACAAGCCAAAATTAACATGGAACCGGAAGAGTTAATAGCCAATGCTTTACAATGGGCAACAAGGCACAATGGTCGTTCAGGTAGGACTGCAAGGCAATTCATTGATTTTCTCACAGCTAGTTTAGCTACTCAGCCAAAATTTGCGTTCGCGGAAAAATTTGATGAGCTGAAATCAAATTACAATTAAGAATATATTATTTTGGTCTCATCTCACTGATTGTAAACCCTGATGAATTTTTATAGGCTAGTTTTCCCTGGAGTTTATCATTAGCGGTAAAAGAGATGATGGCATCAAATAATCATTATGATATGACGATAAGTCCATAAATAAGCAATATGCAATCAGCTATGGTCAGTCATCGATTTGTTCTCGGTATAATTGCTTTAGGTGTCAGCTTTGGTTTAAGCCTTGTACTTACCTGGGATTTTAGAGCTGCATTGCTCACAGGTATAATTACAATTACTGTCACCTATACCCTACTGTTTATAGAACAGAGGCAAAGGCATTATGAAATGCGAGGAAGAAAAGATTCTCTGCAAAGAATAATTCAAGAATTAGAGGTCTTAAAGAAGCGTGTTGTTGAAGAAATTAATCAGCTAGAAACTTATTATACATCCTTACAAAGAGAATCAAATCAACTACAAAATCAGATTGGTGAACATCTCAATCAACGGGAAACTTTCCAGCGAGAAGTAAGTAATTTAAGTATTGAAAAGAAACAGATAGAAAGGCAAATTTATCAATTTAGATTGGAAATAGATGATTTCCAAACAAGCAAGGATAACAGAAACAACGAACTAGCTGCCTTGAATAAAGAGAAACGCAGTTTGGATATCAACTGTAATTTAGCAAAAGCTGAAATTACTCAGTTACAATCTCAAATTTATGAATTACAGC
>CBZS010000114.1 GCA_000613065.1 Richelia intracellularis
CACCCCCAAGTCCAATTGTTGCGGTCGTCAATAATACGATCAGTTCCCTTTGGTACACCGTGAATACCCACTTGACCCCCAATAGATTGGTACCAAGGAATTTGACCTTGGTATTTTGCCTGTAAATGTTTGCGCCATGATACGGTATTGGGATAATCCAGCCAGATAAATTTTGACCATTGAGGATGAGAATATAAATCTTTGATTCTTAGGATACCTTCTGGTGTTTTACGAGCACCTTCATGAAATTTATCTCCTCGAGGACTGCTACCAAAGACTACGGGATAGGATTTAATCGGCTGGCGAGCATAATAAAGGCTTAATCTATGTTGGGATTTTTCAATTAAAATCGATGTTTTACTTCGCTCAATCTTGTTTGCAATAATTTGTTTGAGAGGCTGGTTATAATTTAATAACTGATTTCCTGATATTGGGGTATGAATTGCCTCTGGTGTAGGACATCCACTAAGGCATAAGACTTCCGGAATTTATTGAGGAGGAATGAGAAATCCCCGGCGAACTAAAACAAAATATAATATAAAACTGCTAAGTATAAGTAGAAACAAAGTTGTAAACTTTTTCGGATGAGATAGCTGTAATTTCATATCAGATAGCTGTAATTTCATAAAATAGATTGTATGGTCAGGTTGGTTGTAGTTGCTGCTTTATTGGTATTTTTAACCGCTTGTGGAAATGGTGTGTTTCCGCCCAATCGCAGCTTAATAAAAAAAGCGATCGCTATTCAATTAGAGAAAACTCAGCAGGAGTTAAGCGAACAATTAGATTTAGACTTCCAGGGGTTTGAGATCGACCATTTAGCGATCGCGAAAAAGATATCTCTAATGGTGCAGCATTTGCCCTCCTACCATTTACAAGGGAAATATGACCTTAAATTTAAGATTCCCCAGCATGATTAAAAACAAAACCAGGCGTTGCATAAGTGCGGGATGAATTAGGGTTTGAAACCATTGAGAAATCGTTGAAAATTTAGTGAAATCATCCCCTGATTCAGCAACGCCCAAAACCAAAAACCCTTTGATATTTATATGCAATTGCAAAGGGAAGGCAAAACATGGAGACTGCGCCACACCAGATCGGATTCTTCGCTGTTTTGATCTGGTCTGGCGCAGTTATTTAGTTCAGCCATAAAAGTTTTTCATAAAAATTACGTAGTAAAGCCTGTATAATATTGACATTTTGGCAAAATAGCCAACCGTAATTTTGCTCTCCTAGCAGCAAAAAATACTGTGAAAAACAAGTCTCTAAATCTGGGACAAGGTTTATCCATGCAAAGGCTTAATGGTAATGGAAAGGAACAAGGCTTCTATATGCCTGCTCAGTGGATGCCCCACCAATTGACAATTTTGGCTTTCCCCTTTGGAGAAGAAGAGTGGCAAGGTGGACTGGCTGAGGTGCGGCTTGAATTTACGGCTTTTCTGCGGCAAATTTTGGCAGATGAACCCGTATTGTTGATTGTTGATCCTACGGAAAAGGAGACTTTTGCCGAGGTTCAAGGGAGTATGCAGCCTAGTTTATCTAATATGGCTAATCTGCGTGTGGTAACTTTACCTCTTGATGATGTGTGGATGCGCGATATTGCTCCCATTCATCTCGTAAGCAAGGATTCTGAGCAACTAATACCTGTCAAGTGGCAATTTAACGGCTGGGGGGGAAAATTTCCCCATCATCAGGATTGTGCGGTGGGTTATCCGTTGATGGAACTCATGGGAGTAAGTAATTTTTTTGACGTACCGATTATTTTAGAGGGGGGAGCCGTTGATGTTGATGGTAAGGGAAATGGAATTACCACTCGTTCTTGTTTGTTAAGCCCCCATCGTTCGGGATTAGATGAACCGCAATTTAGCCAAATTATCAAAGATTATTTTGGATTGGAGAAACTTATCTGGTTAGATGCAGGTTTAGTAGACGATCATACGGATGGACATATTGATATGGTTGCCCGTTTTACACCCAGTGGTCATATCTTAATGAATCACACAGATAACCCAGAAAATCACCATTTTCACGTACTGAAAGAGAATTGCCAAGCATTGAGTCAGGAGTTTGGCGCGAGTCTTCTGGTTTGTCTTCCCTTGCCCCAAGAGACAATCGAAAAGGCTGTAAATCATGACTTCACTGAATTAGCTTGTGCTAATTATGCTAACTTTTATGCTACAACCCGCAGTGTAATTGTACCTGCTTTTGCTGATCCAATGGATGAAGTGGCACGCAGTATTATTGCCAGTTGCTTTCCAAACCATAAGGTAGTGAGTTCGTCTGCCAGGTCTATTTTGCAGTATGGGGGAGGTATCTTCAATTGTTTAGCACAGCAAGTACCGCAGGGGAGATGGGGAGAACCATCAACTGACAAGTAACAACCGTCAACCATTAACATTCCCCATTCTAAAACTACAGACAATGAAGTTAGGAATATTACAAAACTCGTTTTCGGAAAGTGCTGAGGAGAATATCCTCAGAATGACCCATGCTATCAAAAAAGCTGCCCAGTTAGGGGCGCAGGTGATTTTGATGCCGGAACTGTTTGCTAACCATTATTTTCCCCAGAGTGAGGGAGGGGAGAATTTTGTACTAGCTCAACCCAGGGATAACCATTCGTTTCTGGTTATCTTCCAGAAATTAGCAGCAGAATTACAGGTTGTGTTACCTGTAAGTTTTTTTGAACGCGATCGCACTTCCTATTTTAATAGTGTGGTGGTGTTTGATGCAGATGGTAAGGACTTGGGTGTGTACCGCAAGGCACATATTCCTGATGGCCCTTGGTATGAAGAAAAGTATTATTTTGCACCAGGAGATACGGGATTTAGCTGCTATGATACCCACTATGGCAAGATTGGGGTAGGCATATGTTGGGATCAATGGTTTCCTGAATGTGCCAGGGCTATGGCATTGATGGGTGCAGGTTTGCTATTGTACCCCTCTGCAATTGGCTCTGAGCCCCAAGAGGCAGGTAAAATTGATACCAGTGCTATGTGGCGACGGGCAATGGTGGGACATGCGGTTAGTAATTCGGTGTATGTTGGAGCGGCGAATCGAATCGGGAGTGAGGGAGAAATGGACTTTTATGGTACCTCGTTTATTGCTGATTACCGGGGAGAGATAATTGCCGACGGAGATGGGGATGATAATTGTATTATTACAGCTGAGTTAGATTTTACCGTCCAAAGGTTATTTCAAGCAGAAATGGGCTTTTTCCGCGATCGCCGTCCTGATTTATATGGTTCACTTCTCCGTCGTTAATCCGGAGATATCTTGGATTAAATGATAGAAAGGTTGCCAATTATCGTCTTCGGAAATTGATTCCCACACTGATTCAATTACAGGTCTTAATATTACTGTTTGGGGATTGTTTTGGTTGAGAACTTGGCTAGCTTTTTCTAATTCATCGGGAGATAAATTAGTTAAAATTTGGTGATAAATCCCTGACCAATTAAAGAATAATTCAGTACTTCCTAGGGAGTCTCCGATTTCTGAGCATTTAAGAATATTTGCTGCATCATCACGCCATTTATTAGAAAACGTACGGGCTAAGTCAGCAAAAAAGTCATGATAACTAACGGGATAATGGTTGAGAAATGCCAATGTTGACTTTAATAATTCTTCGCCCTGAGAAATATCTAATTGCTCAAAACCCAACTTTTTCAGCATTAAATCATGATATTCTCGCCTATATTCTTTATCAAAAGCCTTGATTCCCTCTTCCATATCAGCCAGTGGAATTACGTCTTTTAAAGCCTTTTGTAATAGTTCTAAATTATGACGACAAATTCCTGGTTGATGGCTATAAGAGTAACGCCCATAATAATCAAAGTAGGCTGCGGTGAAAGAGGGGTCATAATTGGGGATAAAAGCATAGGGGCCATAATCAAAACTTTCCCCAGTAATAGACATATTATCTGTATTTAGTACTCCATGACAAAAGCCATTTGCCATCCATTGAGCAACTAATTTACCTACCCTCTGGGATAATTCAGCATAAAATAAAGCATATTTATCCTCTTTCTCTTGTAAATAAGGATAGTAATGCTCAATCACATGATCTAATAATCTTTGGGCTAAATCTGGGCGCTGCAAGTAATTCAGTCGCTCAAAATTACCAAAGCGGATGTGGGATTGACTCATCCGAATCATGACACAGGAACGTGTGGGAGAAGGCTCATCACCACGCCATAAATCCATTCCTGTTTCCACCACACTCAAACACCGGGAAGTATTTACACCCATACGGTGTAACATTTCTGCTGCTAATACTTCCCTAACCCCTCCTTTCAGAGTTAACATTCCATCTCCACCACGGGAATAGGGTGTTCTTCCAGAGCCTTTAGTGCCAAAATCATACAGCCGATTGTCCACAGCCCTCACCTGACCGTATAAAAAACCCCTACCATCCCCTAACATGGGGTTATATTGACCAAATTGATAACCGTGATAACGTAACGCTAATAAAGGGTGGCGTTGCTCAAATTTGCCAAAAGCCTGGATCAAATGCTCATCTGTGACTTGTTGTGGTACTAACTCTAACATTGGTAACAAGGCATCATTACGCCACCGCAGAATGTGCTGGGGAAATTCAGATGCGCTCACTACATCGTAGTAGTCATCACCTAATGATTCAAGGGCAGGTTCGTAGTTGAGGGAAAAAAAGGGGTTGTGGGTGGTGGTATCAGCCAAATTCATTCAAGTTTTCCGCTAAGTGGTGTAGAGTCAGATCTAGTCAATATTATTAGGGTGCGACTCTTTTGGTAGTACGGAGTATGATATAAGAATAATAAATGACAAGTCAACCACAGTAGTATTGACAGCCAAAAATCTACTTGATGGAATTGGCTTGTAAAAAGTTAAAAAGCAGGAATATATCCCACTAATGTAATTTTGTTAATCCAAATATGGATTGTTGCAAGAGACAAAAAAGGATCAAAACAAGCTGAAATTCTTTCCCATCTGACAACAAGACGACGATATTTTTTTTTAAACCCATGGGAAACAACGTTCTTGTTGTCAGATGGGACGGAAATTTTAATGGGTCTGCCCTTGTTCTTCTTTTTCTTCCAAACCCGCTTGGGCCATTGCGGCCTAATACCACGTCTACGTAAAGCAGCGCGCTTATCCTTATAATCCTAGGCTTTGTCAGCAGCAAGCACTTTCAGAGGTTTACGGGGTCTACCGCGTTTGTTGGTCTTAACCTTTAGACTGTCTAGAAGTGGTATCACCTGATCTGTTTCACTACCATTGGCAGGTGTGGTGGGATTGGATAAAGGCATTCCTGAGCCTTCAGTAAGAGTGTGTATTAAAATACCCTTTCCTTTTCCACCGTAAGCAACACCATCACCACCGCCCTTTCCAGGGGGAAAAAGACCCGTCCACCGGGTCATAACTCCAGTTGATTAACCCTTTGTCTTGTCCAATCCCCAATATTCGTGGTTGTAAAGCCTCTAAGGTCCCGTCCAACTGCCAACGTTTGAGCCATCGATGTGCAGAGCTGTTTGATGCCCATATTTCTCCTTTTGATGCCCATATTTCTCCTTTTGGAACGTCACACCAACGACACCCTGTTATCAATATATAAAGTAAGGTATTGAGTAGATAACGAAATGAAGAATGTGGCATTCCTCCTTGGCGTTTCTCTGGCGGTTTCGGAAAAATATCCTCAAACAAAGACCACTCCAAATTACTCAGTCCTTCAAAACGTCCAGCCATCAGATGATATAACCCCTCTTACTCAACAGGCATATTATCCCCTTCTGGTATTAGTGGGATAGATTCAGGAGCAGTTCCACATCCTATGCAAGGTTCTACATCAAATCAAGGTATGTTTTGGTCACAAGCACAAGAACTATTTGAACAGATAGTTAGTTAGTTAGACTCAGACAGCATTTGTGAGTTAGAACACTCCCAGATAGAGAGTAACTTACTTGAGAATGGATACGAACTATTGAGACGGTTGTTACAAACAAAGATATTTTGATAAACGCAGTCAAGATGAAATAGAGGGAGAGTGTGCAGCCACAGACTCACTAAACAGAACACACAAGAAAAAATTGTCGCGGAAATTGACCACATTATTTGGCACAGTAATCGCCAATTGAATCGGTTATGGAGGAAGAAAGATAAATACGCTATTTCCTTTGGATGGGGAGTTTAATCTATCAGCACAGCAATATTCTCATGGACTAAGACAGGGATATTATCCATGTGATTGAGTATTTGTGGAAAGCTGCATTTGTCTTTTATTCTCAGACTTAAACACAGGCAGAAGCTTGGGAGAGCAAACGTTTACAGCTTATCCTTGAAGGTAAATCAAGTTCAGTTGCCCCAGGTATGCGCCCCAGTGCCACTTTACCCAAACTCACCCCCCAAGAACGTAAACCCGTGGATACCTGTGCTAGATATTTACTTAACAATGCCAAAGACCTCAAATATGACGATTACTTAAAAGCTGGATTACCCATGGCCACGGGGGTGATTGAGGGTGCTTGTCGCCACCTGATTAAAGACAGACAGGATGGATATCACTGGGGCTAGATGGACCATCAGGGGTGCTGAGGCTGTTTTACCCCTGGGTTCTTTATACATCAGTGGCGATTGGGATGAGTATTGGCAGTTTCATCTACAACAAGAACATAAACCCAATCACCTGGCTTTGTACTCTAGTGGTATTCCTTTGATGAAGCAAGTTATCAAAGCTCGTTGTTCTACTACCCCTCCACCTCTTCCAATACCTGTCTAAGTTCCACTCCCCGTCTTACTAAAAGAGTGGTACCCATATTATTAATACTAACCATTTCAGCAGGATCAGCGATCGCTCCCATTCTATCTATCATCCCTAACAAGCAATACAAAAAAAGAGGGATATTTCCCTCTTTTTTTAAACAAGTCTAAATACTGGTAGGTCAGTTAATGTGCAGCGAAATTATATAAAGGTAAAAAATTAAGTTTTTATACTGTGGGCATTTTGCCCGCTTCCAATATACAAATTAAATACGCCACAGCTTACTATTCACCAGTTAACAAGTTTCAATTATTCTTCCCCATCAACAGCAGCAACAACTTCTGTTGTTTCCTCTTCAGTTGCAGGTGGTGTATCTTCCGCGGCAACTTGTGTTACTTCTTCAGTTGCAGGTGGTGTATCTTCCGCGGCAACTTGTGTTACTTCTTCAGTTGCAGGTGGTGTATCCTCCGCAACAACTTCTGTTGTTTCCTCTTCGGTTGCACTTGGTACTTCTTCCTCAGATACTTCTGCCTCTGGTTCAAGGGTAATGCCTTGTTCCTTAGCAAACAGTTGTTCACGATACTTAGCAGCCATTTCTTCTGCTTTATCGTATACCAAGTCACGATTCTTAATCATGTCACCTGGTTCTGGTTCTAACTGCTTAGTAGACAAAGAAATACGTCCCCTTTCCGCATCCAAATCAATGATCATGACTTTTAACTCATCATTCACATTGAAGACGCTGTGGGGTGTATCAATATGCTCGTGGGAAATTTCTGAAATGTGGAGTAGACCACTGACACCACCAATGTCAATAAACGCACCATATGGCTTGATACCACGTACCGTACCAATTACCACTTCGCCTACCTCTAAGCGGTTCATCTTCCGCTCAACTAGTGCACGACGATGTGATAGGACTAAGCGGTTGCGTTCCTCATCTACTTCTAAAAATTTCAGTGGTAGTTCTTCACCTAATAAATCTTCTTTTGGCTTGCGAGTACTGATATGAGAACCGGGGATAAAACCACGCAATCCTTCAATACGTACTAATGCACCACCACGGTTGGTAGCAAATACCCCTGAGCGAACCGTTGCATCTTCCGCTTGCAACTGCCTCACCCGCTCCCAAGCACGCATATACTCAATCCGACGGATGGAAAGGGTTAACTGTCCGTCCTCATTTTCATCGGTGAGGATGAAAAATTCTCTAGTTTCGTTGGATTGTAAAACTTCATCCGGGCTATCAACCCGGTTTATAGACATTTCTTGTATAGGTATATATGCTGCTGTTTTAGCACCGATGTCAATCAGAGCGCCACGCGGCTCTATACTGAAAACTGTACCGGGTACGATATCCCCTGGACTAAAATGATAATCGTATTTGTCAAGTAGGGCAGCAAAATCCTCGTGTGTGAACCCAATTTCAGCAATAGCAGTTGATTTCTGATTGACCATGCTAGTTGTTTCCTGGTTTTTATTCTCCGTAATATTTGTGCCTCCTAGCGATGTATATGCGAGGGCCTCATAGGCAAGTCTACACCTACATCCTTCATCATCGTAGCGCAGCAAAGCTAATCTTAACATGCATCAAATGTCAAATCAGATGTTATATCGGATTCGCTTACTTTTTTTTTAATGCGAACGCTAATTCTAACTGTAAAAAGGCAAGGGCAGAGGAGTTATGGAAAAAGGTGTGTAAGGGTATGAGGAGATAAGGAGAAATTTACACGATTAGTCACCATCAACATTCCCTAACTTGATCATAAAGACTTTTACTGTAAATCCTGATTGTTTTGATTTGTTGTTTCACTTCCTATATATCTAATACTTGTTGTCAAAGCTAAAATACGGTATATCCAGGGAAAAATTACTAATAATCCACCTAAAACAAGGATAAAAACAGAAACACCAATAATTTGCTCTCGTGGTATTTCCAAAACCCCCCGTAAGATAATTTCTCTTAAGGCTGAGACAATAGTAATTTCTACTGCTGCACCCACATAAATCCTATGTTCTTGTAAATAATCAATTAGTAAACGGAATAATTCTACTAAGATCAAAATAAATATAATCTCTCAGGTAATCTGCCGCAAATCTAAAGGTTGTAAAAAGGAGAAAAACATTTCTGCTAAGCGGATAACCATGACACAAAATAACAATATGCTCCTGGGAAATAACAACATGCTCCTGGGAAATAACAATATGCTCCTGGGAAACGCTCTAAGATGAAGTTCCCCAGGAGCATATGTACTAAACAGACCTTTAAGCTTTAACCTTCCAAAGCTTGAGGGTTTTTACACAAAATACAAATACCCATGTAAACAAAGATTTACTTAATATTTTGAGGGGATAAATATGAGATAATTGTAGTCATGTATATAGAACGTATTCCTAACAGAAACTCTCCCCCAGCCGTTCTACTTCGCGAGTCATACCGTGAGGACGGAAAAGTTCGTAAAGGTAACCTTACGAATGTTTCAAAACTGCCTTCGGAAACGGTATATGATTTAAAAATTCTGGTTAAAGGAGGTAAAGCAGTAGAAGATTTAGAAGAAATATTTAAAATCATTCGTAGCGGTCCTCATGGTCATGTGGCGGCAACACTATCAAGCTTAATAAAATTAGGATTACATACCTTAATTGATAGTTCAAGCCGCAGAATAATAAGAATAATAATTGAGGCTATGATAGTGGCGCGTATTGTCAAACCAGCTTCTAAATTAGCAACAGCAAGAGGGCTAGATGGAGAAACTTTTTTCTCCAGTTTAGGGGAAGTTTTAGGATTAGAAGGAGCGGATGAGGATGAATTATATTTGGCGATGGATTTTTTATTGGAACCCCAAGGATAAATTGAAAATCATCTTGCCAAACTTTATCTGAAGGAAGGATGTTTGGTTCTATATGACGTTAGTTCTACATATTTAGAAGGAAAAGCTTGTCCGTTAGCAAAATATGGTTATAACCGTGAGACAAAACGTGGTAAACTACAAATAGTATTTGGGCTATTATGTAATGATAAAGGTTCTCCAATAGCAGTAGAAGTATTTGAGGGAAATACATCCGACCCAAAGACATTTACTAATCAAATAGATAAGGTAAGCTCGAGATTTGGTATTAAGAGAGTAGTCTGGGTCGGAGACCGTGGAATGATTACTCAAGCAAGGATTCGAGAAGACTTAAAAGATCAAGAAGGTTTAGACTGGATTAGCGCTTTAAGAGCGAGCGCCTCAAATCAATAAATTAGTAGAACAATCAGCTATTCAATTATCTCTGTTTGATGAACGAAATTTAGCATCAATTAAAAGCGAAGATTATCCAGGGGAAAGATGAATAGCTTGTCTAATACCATTCTTATGTGAAGCTGCACAGAATTAATGGGGTAAAAGCCTTATATATAGGTACTAGTTCTATGCGACTTCATAAAAAAATGGTATAAATCCTTTATTGGCAGCAGAAAGAAAGAAAAATAGAGAAGAATTATTACAAGCAACATAAAAGGAATTAGATCAAATTGTTGCAGCAACTTCGAGAAAAGCTCGTGCACTAAAAGGCGAGGATAATATTGGTGTAAGAGTAGGTAAACTTATCAATAAATTTAATGTTGAAAAACATTTCAACATTGAGATACAAGAGAACAGTTTTTCATATCAGAGAAATCAGTCAAAAATTGATGCAAAAGCAGTATTGGATGGTTTATATATTAAAATTCGTACATCTTTGGATGAAGAAACTTTATCTGCTACGGATACGGTAAAAGCCGAGAAAAATTTATCACAAGTCGAACAAGCTTTCCGTAGTTATAAAACTGTTGATTTAAAAGTTCGTCCAATTTACCACTATACAGCCGAACGTGTAAAAGCCCATATCTATGTATGTTGTCTTATTATGATGTAGAATGGCATATGCGAGAACTTTTAGCTCCAATACTTTTTGATGAAGATGATTGGGAAGCAGGAGCAGCGAGAAAAGAGTCTGTTGTATCTACTGCCAAAAAGAGCGAAAAAGGTAAAAATAAAGCGAACAAAAAGCGTACCTCAGATAATTTGCTCGTTCATAGCTTCCAAACTTTATTGGATGATTTAGCTACAATTGTTAAAAATACAATTTCTACAACAATTGGTAGTAAATCCTTCGTTTTTGAGAAGATTACTCAGCCTACAGCTATACAACAAAGAGCAATAGATTTACTCGGAATTAGCATGATTTGTACCCAGTAAGCTTGGATTTTAAATCTCTGTAAGTCTCATTATGCATAGATTTCGTTTTTCGTCAAAGGGTAACTTCAGTTTAACGTCAACAGTTGGCTTTACTCCAGAAGCAGTAATCACTTTTCCTGTGAGGGTTTTTAATCCAACCCTAGTTTCATCCTGACACAAATAATGAACGCACTTCCCCTGTGCTAGATGTTTTTCTAGACAATTGAGAATGATACCGAGTTTTTTTTAACTCAGATACCAGCTTTTCATCCTGTTTGTAGCTTTGAGGACGTGGTACTTTTAGTTTTGCTCCCAATCCATATCGAACCAATGCATAAACCGTTCCATACTCAATATCAAGTCCATGCTCTTTTTTCAACCATTCTACGATCCCACCATAGCTACTAAACCCTTTTCCTGTTTTTAACTCCTGTATGAGTGCTGCGATCGCATCATCATTGATTTTTCGTTTTGCTCCTGCCGCTTTCTTGATTTCTAATAAGCCAGACAGACCAGCAGTTCTACACTTGTGGAACCATCTTGTCACTGTTGAAGTATCTCTAGCCAAGGGTTTCCCGATTTATTGCTGCTTCTTTACTTGTCCACTAGGCATTGAGCCACCACAACATCTATAGTTTTTCTTTCTGGTTTCCCAACCTGGCTGTCTGTAGCAGTTTTTTTAGTTCCTCTTCGCTCTGCGTGTTCTCAATCTTAAATGGGCGGCTCATGAGTATTTAAACCGATCAAGTTTGCTTGGCTCTATTATATGCAGCTTCATATTCAATTGGTATAAAGCTGCTAGGGTCACACTCGCAGCTTTACCTGTATTTAAACGAGCTGTTAATAGTATTCAGACAGAAATAAAACTCAATATTGATTGCTTGGATACAATGGCAATCGCCTTGACAGCAGCTCAAGGAAACCTGCTTACCCCAGCTTTAGTGATTATGCTCCATGAAATTGGAGATTTAATCCGCGATCGCACTGCAAGGGTCTCTTACGATAATGCTAGTAGTTTACTAGATTCCCTAGGCCGTTATGCTTGGGTAACACAAGCAGATGGACAAAAAATCCAAATCCCTATCAATGATGTACAACCAGGAGATACGGTAATTGTTTATCCCGGTGAGCAAATTCCCGTAGACCGTGAGGTGTTAGAAGGTGCAGCCCTCATTGATCAACAAAAATTAACTGGGGAATCCATGCCAGTCATGCGGGAAACTGGAGAGGAGGTATTCGCCTCTACCCTAGTGAGGGAAGGAAAAATTTATCTCGGTGCTGGCAGAATTGGTAATAATACCAGAGCAGCAGCTAGCATGCAGTTAGTAAAACAGGCTCCGGTTCACAATACTCGCATGGCAAATTATGCTTCCAATATTGCCGAGAAGGCGATCATACCAGCGTTACTTCTCTCTGGAATGGTTTTTGCTGCTACCCGGAATCCTGCCCGTGTGGCTGCCATCCTTACCCTAGATTTTGTTACCGGTATTCGCGTTTCCCTACCGACAACCTTTTTAGCAGCACTCAATCATGCTTCTCGTCATGGGGTTTTGATTCGTAGTGGTAGGGCATTAGAAAAACTGCCGCAGGTGGATACCTTGGTATTTGATAAAATAGGTACCTTAACTATGAAAGATATGGAAGTTGTTGCTGTTGATACATTACCTTACCGTATCAAGAAAGATCGAGTTTTAGAACTTGCTGCCTCAGCCGAACAACGTTTAACCCACCCTGTAGCCTCAACTGTCGTCAATTATGTTCAACAGGTGGTAGTAGGTAGCGATCGCTGGTTGGAAAAATGTGGTATTGCTTTAGATTGCCTTTACCATGAGAATTCCTGTAATCCAGATAATTGTGAACACAAGTTAGGCTGCCGGATTTCTGCCCACGATTCCCTGCTCTACATTGCTGTGGATGGAGAATTTCAAGGTGTGATTCACTACACAGATCCCCTGCGGGTAGAAAGTGCCTCTGTGATTCACCAATTACAAACTGAGTATGGTATGGAAATACACTTACTTACGGGTGATAATCAATCAATCCCGAGCTAATGTAGTGGCAGAAAAATTAGGTATTTCCCCTTCCCAAGTCCATGCTGAAGCCTTTCCAGAATACAAAGCCGAAGTTATCCGAAATTAAAATGCATCACGGAGAACCGTGGCTTTTACTGGTGATGGGTTAAATGATTCTGTGGCTTTAGCCTATGCAGATGTTTCCATTTCCTTTGGTAAGGGTTCAGAAATTGCCAGGGAAACAGTTGATGTAGTGCTGATGGATAATAATCTCACTAGCTTTGTTGAAGCAATCTCCATTGCTAGGGAAACCGAGCAAGTGATATAGCAAAATATTGGTTTATCTGTAGTTACCAACATTGCTGCCTTAGGATTAGCCTCTACCATTGCCATACATCCTTTAACTGCCACTATAGTTCATAATGGTTCCGCGATTGCAGCTGGATTAAATGGTTTACGTCCCTTGATGCACCGGGATCCCCCGAGGGAATGTTTTTAGTTGACAGTTATTCTATTCCTCTGCTCCTTTCGGCTCTACTCAGAGCAATTCTGCTCCTAAAACAGAGCAACTTGTGTCGAGGTATAGGGCAGTATTTCAAATGTTTCAATTTGTAAAGTGGTCATCTTGTCCATTCTATATATCTTAAAGGGAGCAACTTAAAGGGACCCAGATGCTCCCACTACCTTATATTTTTGAAAAATTGGGATGTTCCCAGGTGTATCAATACTTTAATAAGTTAGGACATTATTACGCTCTCAACACCATAACTAATAATCTTTTTAATTGTGACTTATTACTTTTTCTTTACACGTAGTGCTATGAGTTTAGATACTGCTGCACTGCTTTCAGAATTGGATTAAATAGTTAGCTATCTTCACGACAACCCAAACTCTCCCTGGTATCTACACCAGTCACAGGGTTTTTCCCCGATGCTCGCTTGCACATTAACATAGCTTGGTAACGATCAACTAAAGCACCAGAAAAGTCCGCTCCCTCTATCTTGGCTCGGTAAAAAGTACTACCAGTTAGGAGGGCATCTGTAAAAATAGCATTCGTTAAATTGCTTTCATCAAATGTAACGCGATCGCTAAAAGCTTGAGTAAAGTTTACACCCCCCAAGTCAGCTTGTAAAAAGGAACCCTTGGTTAAAATAGTTCCTTCTAGATTGGCTTCATGAAAATCTGCTCCCCGCATATCTGCACCAGCAAAGGATGTTCCCGATAAGTCTTGTTGGGAAAAATCTTGCCCTCTCAATTCACTTAAGGTGTAATTAACTTTACTATCAAACTCAAATGCACTCACGGGATGAACGTCCAAAATTAAGTAAAATCCAATCAAGAATAAGACAAGTATGGCTTTGGTAATTTGCCATAACCAAGGTTTTGCTGTTTGCTTCATGGCAGATATTTTAAGTTTGGATTTTAGATATTGGATTTTGGATTTATATTATTGTAAACTGATTTGCCAAAGCTTATTGATATGGGTGCGACTCTTTTGGTAGTAGGGAGTATGATATAAGAATAATAAATGACAAGTCAGCCAGAGTAGTATTGACAGCCAAAAATGTACTTGATGAAATTGGCTTGTAAAAAGTGAAAAAACAGGAACAATTCCACACCCTATGCAAGGTTCTACATCAAATCAAGGTATGTTTTGGTCACAAGCACGAGAACTATTTGAACAGATAGTTAGTTGGTTAGACTCAGACAGCATTTGTGGGTTAGAATACTCCCAGATAGAGAGTAAGTTACTTGAGAATGGATACGAACTATTGAGACGGTTGTTACAAACAAAGATATTGTGATAAACGCACTCAAGATGAAATAGACGGAGAGTGTGCAGGCACAGACTCAGTAAACAGAACACACAAGAAAAATTGTCGCGGAAATTGACCACATTATTTAGCACAGTAATCGCCAATAGAATCGGTTATGGAGGAAGAAAGATAAATACGCTATTTCCTTTGGATGGGGAGTTTAATTTACCAGCACAGCAATATTCTCATGGACTAAGACAGGGATATTATCCATGTGATTGAGTATTTGTGAAAAGCTGCATTTGTCTTTTATTCTCAGACTTCAACACAGGCATAAGCTTGGGAGAGCAAACGTTTACAGCTTATCCTTGAAGGGAAATCAAGTTCAGTTGCCCCAGGTATGGGCCGGAGTGCGACTTTACCCAAACTCACCCCCCAAGAACGTAAACCCGTGGATACCTGTGCTAGATATTTACTTAACAATGCCAAATACCTCAAATATGACGATTACTTAAAAGCTGGATTCCCCATCGCCAAGGGGGTGATTGAGGGTACTTGTCGCCACCTAATTAAAGACAGGATGGATATCACTGGGGCTAGATGGACCATCAGGGGTGGTGAGGCTGTTTTCCCCCTGGGTTCTTTATACATCAGTGGCGATTGGGATGAGTATTGGCAGTTTCATCTACAACAAGACATAAACGCAATCACGTGGCTTTGTACTCTAGTGGTATTGCTTTGATCAAGCAAGTTCTCAAAGCAAAGCTCGTTGTTCTACTACCCCTCCAGCTCTTCCAATACCTGTCTAAGTTCCACTCCCCGTCTTACTAAAAGAGTCGCACCCTATTGATATCTACTGTATCTGTATAATTCTGTTGTGCTGATTTTTCTGGCTCTACTGGTAAGCCTAATTGTATACAAAAGTAGCGATCGTACTTGGCTTGTTTCCAGTTAGTAGCTGCTTGAATTTGCTCAACACTAACATCTTGAGTGCCCCGAAAAGCAGCATTTTTCAGGTCTGCACGGGTCAAATTTGCATGGATTAGATATGCATTTTTCAGGTCTGCATCTTCTAACTTAGCATCACTGAGGTCTGCACCTTCCAATTGGACACTTACTAATTTTGCTGCGGAAAGATTCGCTATTTCCAATTGTACGCCATTGAGATCCGCAGACTCTAAAATCGCCCCTCGTAAATCAGCACCTCCCAGATTAGCTCCTCCTAGATCTGCATTACTTAAATTAGCACGGGCTAAACTAGCTCCTTCCAACTGAGCAGCGTTGAGGTTAGCAAATTGTAAGTTAGCTTCTTTGAGTCTGGGACGACTGATATTAGCACCTTCTAGTTGAGCATCACTCAGATTCGCTTCTTTGAGCTTAGCATAGCTCAGGTTGCTGTAATTGAGGTTAGCAAGATGTAAATCTGCACCAGCCAAGTCAATTTCATTTAAGTCTGTACCAGGAACATCTAAAGCTTTTAAAGATACACCATACTGATTTAAGTCTTCCAAAGCCTTGATTCTAGGGTAGCTAGTCGATACATTTGCCGCAGCTGCATTATCAATTATGGCGTTGCATAAGTGCGGGATGAATTAGCCTTTGAAACCATTGATAAATCGTTGAAAATTTAGTGAAATTATCCCTCGATTCAGCAACGCCTCAATTACCTGCCATGCCTCATATATAGTATTACGTCTGCGTTCTCTGCTTTCTAACAAGAATAAGGTAGCTGCGGCTAAAATACTAAAAGCTTCAATATTATTCAGTTCAATTACTGATAATCCTTGTTTATAAAAGCAGTGCCATAATGAATCTTGAGTTTGACATACGGATTGTTGCTTATTCCACTGCTCTATGTGGCTGAAAGTAAGGATCAACAAATAAGCAATGATGATCGCTAGTAAAACCCGAAACCAAACTATATCTAGTAAGTCTCTAATTTTTTCCTGTAATTTCCTTCTTAGCCAAGTAAATCTAATCTCATTGATTGAAGCAATTACAAATTATCTTCCTTCATTATTATCTGATATCACAAATCAGCGATCACAAACTCCCCTTCTACCTAATCAGTAATGCCAAAATTCCTGATTAGGTAGAAGGGGACCAGGGGTGCGAACCGGCGAGAACACCCACCAAGAGAGGAGAGATAAAATAACCAATTAATAACTAATCGAATTAAATTTCTGCCGCCGCACGCTCAATTAATCGTCGTGCTAAGGTTTGTGTACCCGTATGCTCGTAGTAATTGGTTGCCATATCTAGAAATGCCGCAACATAATCTAATTTGTCATCGGCAATTTCCACGAACTCTTGTAACTCACTGAGGACTTGTTCGGGGTTTAAACCTTTAGAAGTAACTAAATCATCCATCCAACCTTTGACTGAATCAAAGGTTTCACCAATAAAATTCAGTTTACTACTAGAATCGGAGCCAGGAATGGCATCTTTCATAGTGCTGAAGATAGAATTTTTTTCTAACTCCTGGGGGCTAGTTTGACTGATTCCGGAAATGGCTTTAGAGATAAAATCAGGACCAAGGGGTATCAAACCATCCACACAGACTAAAGCTACCATCCGTATCAGAGACTCACCACTATATTCCCCTAAAGAAGCAACAAAATCCCCAATACTATTCCCAGGGATACCGTTAATTTGACAAAAAGCCACCAATTCTGCAACTAACTTTAAGGTTAAATCAATAGTTTGAGCTTTGTCTGGTTTGGGAGTTACCTTATTTAAAAAGCCTAATAGAGGAACTGTTTCCCCGACTTTATTTGCCAAAGCTACTGCACCTAAAGCCTTATCTGTACCATCTACAGTTTGGTATAACCACATAGATTGCTGGTATCCTTGGGAACGGTCGTTATACAGATAAATTGCCCGTTCACCAATGGCTTGAATTAAGCTTTCATCACTTTCTCCAGTGACGTGTTTGATTGTATTGACAAAACCAACTATATTTTGCCACTCTCCAGGAGCAGCAAAATCCAATGCATTCAGCATGGAAATGGTTAAACCACTAGTTGGTAATTCATCTACCAACTCAAAAATAGGCTTGCTCACGATAATCTCCTAATTTGATGATGCAGTAATTAAAACAAATAGCATTATTTATCACTTCAGTCTTGCTAAACCACCGAGATTAAACTTTTGTATCCAATCTTGACGATCACTAGCTGTAAATGATGGAGAACGGGAAATAACTTTTACTTGGTAACGATTGTTAACTAAAATTGCTGTTTGGGTATTACCAATTTCCACTGCGGGATAACCAGCAAGTTCTTGTTTGCTATTGGAGAATTTTGCAGCAACTGTAGGGGTACTAGTAGTATCAGAAATAGTTAGCATTGCCATATCTTTCCCATCTTTTTTCAATTTAGCTTCTGCAAAACCCTTTTTCTCTTGGGTAAATACCCGTTGGTAACCATCACCGGATGCAGGGAATAATTTGTTAAATTGACTACCTTGGGTTGCCTTTTTTGCAACTGCTTGACCTGTTTTTTGCCGACTACTTTCCTGTTGTACTTGGTCAAAACGTCCTGGTTCTTTAGCTGTACAGGCTGTAGTTAGTAGTACAACTGACAGCAATAAAAGGGCTAAAAGTTTACGGAAACGGGTAAAAACCATATTTTTCTCCTACTTTATCCAGAATTAAATCCAGAACAAATCTTGGCGTTGCATATTTGCGGGATCAATCAACCAAATACAGGTATTTCTCTATACTTAAAGCAATAAAGTAACAATCGAATAGAGTGTTGAAGCATATCTACGTATTTAGAGTAGCATAATGTTTTTCGATGTAGACGTGGGAGATAATGACGTAAACCTGTGTTTTCCACTTCTACTCTGGTCATATATGTTTTGCTAATAATATGGTCTCCTGGTTGAACAAAACTGGCGTAAACTTTCCATCCATCTGTGACAGAAAAATAGCACTTCCAGAGGTAGACAATATCCCACAAAGGTTGAAAGGTTTCTGCACTATGGTCTCCCAGTACCCAAGCTAAAATTCCTTGGCGGAAATGGTCTACTGCTGTCCACAACCAAATTTTGTTTTTTTTTAACCGACGAAAGTTTCTAATTCGTCCAGTTCTCCAACTTATGGGATATCCTCTATTGATGGTGCATCTGGCAATTTTTCACCAACTTGTTTTACCCAACTAATTATGGTTGTGTGATGAACTGCTTTTTGGCGTTCAATAGCCCTAAATCCCGAGCCATTAACCTATGCTTTTTTTTAAGCATTATTGTTTGATCTCATTTGAGTATCCTTTTGGTGGATTATAGATATCTATAAATTGGCGACGGCAATTTACACAAATGTGATTTTGTTTACCTCGACGTTTCCCATTTTTTCTAATCCTCGTAGACTTGCAGTATGGACAATGCACAGTAGAACACCTCAATTCATCCCTCTATTATGCAACGCCCTTTTTTTTTTTACACCTTCATGGCAATTATCGATGGTTTATGAGTTGTTGTCAGGAAAAGTTTATTTTTCGATCGCAATTAGGAAAATGATGATAATTTGGCGTTGCATAAGTGCGGGATAATTTC
>CBZS010000115.1 GCA_000613065.1 Richelia intracellularis
AACATGACCTATTCCTAGTAAACCAGCATCTGGTCGGTCAAACCACATATCTGGAACGGGAAAATTATCGGAATTTTCATCTGTGGAATTATCAATAATTGGAGCTTGATGCACCTCTGCTGATACCAAGTTACTAACATTGATGGTTGTTAATTCTGTGGTATCTAGGGGAGGTTTTGGCTCTGGATTTTCGTCTGGGACTGGGATGGAGTTGGTGGAAGTATTTTCCTCAGTGATATTCGCTGGTTCTGGAGGTTTGACTGACTCAGTATTACTAGTATTTTCTGTTTCACTACCAAATAAACTGGCATATAGTTGGTCTACGCGAGCGCTAAGAGAGTCGCTGTTATTTAATCCTAAATCTGGGGGTTCTATCTTTTGGTCACTGGAGTCTGAAAAAGCTTGTGTTTCTTCACTTTCTGCATGCAAGGAGGTGGGATGATTGGATTGGGGTTCAACTTCTTGATGCTGAGGAGAAAATTGATAATTGTCTTCTGAATTAAGTAAATATTTTGAATTATTATCTAATTGTGTAGCAAAAGAATCTGCTTCAAAATCACCTTCTGATGTTGAGAGGGATGGATACATGGGGAGATTTTCTGGCTGTATATCCAACTCTGATCTATCCACGGTACTTTTGTACCGCAAAACTCCAGTTAAATTATCAATTAAAGCTGTTAATAATTCTTCTCCCTGTATTCCCTTACTATGCATCCTAGCGATCGCTTGAGATAGGGATTCATGATAAGTGTAAATATTACGTTGTAATCCCTCGAATACCACATTTACAGTGCCATCAAGAGCCACCAAACGTCGATCTAAATCATTAGCCAGGTGTTGTAAATGCTCAACCTGATTAGCTGTTTCTACCTGATTTTCTCCTGCACCCACAGAATAATCAAAGGATAATTTTCCTTCCATGCGATGCATTAACACCCGCAAAAACTCGGAAATCATCTGTTCTTGATTTTCCATTTGCTGAGCGACAGAATAGTTATGCAGTCTTTTCTGTTCTAATTGTCTAATCTCTTGTACCAAATTAGCCCGTTCCTGCAACAGCATCTGTAGCTCAGTTTGTAAAGGCTGTAATAGTGCAGAAACTTCGGGATATTGGAAAGGTGATTTATCTCCTAGGTAACGTTCTCTGTCTGCGAATTGAACTAGTAGAGGAGAACGGGGAGATGATTCTGTTTGGGTTTCATTGGTTTCCAACCGAGCCAAAAAGTCGCGGATTTTTTCTAGAACAGCTTGAGCTTCTTGTCCTTGGGTCGATATTAATCGGGACATAAGATTATTTTTATTGTTGAGTAAGCTGTCGAGATCTGCAATCAGGGCTTGAATTTCAGTAATACTGGAAGTCACTTTGATTTACCTTAGAGAAAACTCTACAATTTACTAGCGGAAGGTTTATTTTCAAAATATAAAATTTACCAACGATTAGGTGTTGCAAATTTGCCTAACAGTTTTCGATACTGGCTGAATTTTTTACAGAATAAGGAATTAAGCAGGATATGGGGTGGGATAACATTACAAAACAGGCACTAGGAACTAGGTATTACGATTATCATTGGACCGTGGAATTTACTCTTAGGGGACTCAAATGGTTTAGTTAGTATTTACAAATGAGAACCATCATAATTTTTCTGCCATCAGTATTTAAGAATTAATTACACTCAAAGCATATAAGCGAACCTAAATAACACCCAACAACTAAAAACCTCACGTTAGCAAAAAATTATATTTTTGAGTATGATTAGTGG
>CBZS010000116.1 GCA_000613065.1 Richelia intracellularis
AAACCCACCCGTTCTAATAAATAAGCAGCCCTTTTTCGCCTTTCTTTTATTGTTCCACCTATGGAGTGAATTACCAACGGTTCCATGAGTATATCACCCACTTTTAACCGGGGGTTCAAAGCACTAAAGGGATTTTGGAAAACAATTTGCATTTCTCGACGCAACTTTTGTAATGCTTCTCCCTGTAATTGGGTAATATCTCGCCCTTCAAAAATAATTTGTCCCCCCATGGGTTCAATTAGCCTGAGCAAAGTCCTCCCGGTGGTAGTCTTTCCACAACCAGATTCTCCTACCAAACCCAAGGTTTCCCCCTGCTTTACATCAAAGGAAACACCATTCACAGCCATGTGATAGCGTTTGGTTTCCCCAAACATTCCTCGTACTGGGAAACCTATTTTTAAATCTCGCACCTGTAGTAAAGCGGGTTGTTGCTCCAGATGTGTCAATCGCTGTTGTATTTCTTCAAGACTAACTTGCACTGGAGAATTCGGTGATTTTGCCTGGATTACCATTTCGCCAGTATCTGATTCTTCCACATCCATGTAGTCAGATACAGTGAGCAATTTTCTCGGGTAACTGTCCAGCGTAGGACGACAAGCCACTAAACCCTTGGTATAGGGGTGTTGGGGATTAGAAAAAATTTGCCCAGAATCCCCATATTCCACAATTTTTCCCTTGTACATTACTGCGACTTTGTCAGCCACCTCAGCAATTAATCCCAAGTCATGGGTAATAAAAATCATCCCCATGTCCCGTTGCTGCTGCAATTCCCGCATTAAATCTACAATTGTGGCTTGTACTGTCACATCTAAAGCGGTGGTGGGTTCGTCTGCAATCAGTAATAGAGGATTACAAGAAATCGCCATGGCAATCATGACACGCTGCAACTGTCCTCCAGAAAGTTCGTGGGGATATCTTTCTAGAATGGCAGTCTTGTGGGCATTAATTAACTTCGCCAACTGTGCTTTATCTTGAGGAGAAACACCGGTATCAATATATTGCTGTTCTAAAACCTCATCGTTAGGTAATAATTTTACCTCTTGTAAACCTGCGATCGCTTGTTGCTTAGCTTCTCCTCCAGTCATATTTCTATGGCGTAAGATTGCCTCTGTTAATTGAAAACCTATAGTATATACAGGATTCAAAGAAGTCATCGGTTCCTGAAAAATCATGGCAATATCACCACCCCGATGTAGTTGCATTTGTTCTAGGGGTAATGCCGCCAAATCCAATGGTTGCGCATTCTCTTGGGGATAAAACAAAATTTCGCCGCCAGTAATCCTACCAGGAAACTGTATCAGTCGCATCACTGCCAAGGATGTAACTGATTTTCCACTCCCTGATTCACCAACTATACCTAGTGTTTCACCACGATTCAGTTGAAAAGAAATACCATTGACAGCTGTGACAGTATTGCCATCGCCAGCAAATTCTACTTTCAGATTCCGAAGATCTAGGACAGTTTCTCTCATAGTTGGTTAGTTTTTTATTGTAGATGGACCCCAGTGTCATATCGTTTGACTATATTCCATCAAGTAATTATGACTCAGTCAGGTATGAATAGTGACTTTAGGTTAACAGGATTTTAACTCAGTAAACTGTTTTTGGGTCGATAGGAGCCGGAAACGTTCAAAATTCTATGTTGTTTCAGCTGTGGGGTAGATAAAGAGAATGCTGAAGCTATTCCCAACTATTCTATGGGGAACATCTCGAATATTAATTGCTGTAAGGTATCTTACCTTCATAAAATATAAAGGGAGCATCTTGCTCCCTTTTATATTCACTACATTATATTTTTCCTTTTATAAAGGACGATAGACACGATAATTTATGTTGGGGAAGATATTATCCATATATTCGACCTTTTCTAACCAACCACTGTCGATTTTGCCAATTTTGATATCCTCGTATAGTTTATTAAACCTTATTAAGTGCGATCGCGTTCTTCTTACGGCATAGGGAACCATGGTTCCTGTGCGCATAATAAATGCCCAGTCAGAAGATTGTGCTAATAATAGCTCTCTCGCTGCTTGGTTGAGAGCCTTCTCTTCCAATTTGTCTGCCGCTTCCCTAGAAGAAATTTCAATCATTCTTTCTGCAGCTTTATGTAAATGTGGATAAATCCAGGTATTAGTTTCGTTTAACCAATACTCGTGAAAGCCTTTATAACCCCAACTGGATTGAGAAGGACGACAAATTTGCTGGCTGGAGTTAGCCCGTAAATAGTCTGCTAAGTGTGTCATATCATAAGTTCCTTGGTCATACCAGGACTTACGGAACAGATAATCAATGAACCAAGGACCTTCATACCACCAATGCCCGAATAATTCTGCATCGTAAGGAGAGACAATAATGGGCGGACGCTGCATAACTCCATGTAAATGCTCTACTTGGCGTTCCCGATTGTACATAAAGTTTTCTGCGTGTTCTGCAGCTTTTTCCCTTGCCCAGTAGGGATCATACAAGTCTTTGTCCGCTAAACCTAAACCACGCCCGGTAATTTTATGATACTTGATGCCAGTATTTTTTCGTTGTCCGTTGGGCATGATGTAAGGCTTAATGTAATCATATTCTGCTTCCCAACCCAAGTCCTTGTAAAACTCACGGTATTCAGCAGCACCAGGGTATCCTACTTCGGAAGACCAAACTTGCTGAGAAGATTCATGATCCCTACCAAAAGCTGCAATACCAGTCTCCGTGAAAATTGGAGCATAGGTACCAAATCTAGGACGGGGACGAGCATAGAGAATACCATGTCCATCGGTGAGGAAGTAGCGCAAACCAGCATCCGCTAACATCCTTTCCAAGCCTTCATAATAAGCACATTCTGGTAACCAAATACCCCTGGGTGCAATGCCAAAAGTTTCTTCGTAGTGTTCGCAAGCTACCTGAATTTGTGACCACACAGCCTGAGGATACATTTTCATCAAGGGTAGGT
>CBZS010000117.1 GCA_000613065.1 Richelia intracellularis
TTTCCAGCTCTACCAATTTTTGTTGTTTTTTGATTTCAATTAGTTGTAAAACAGGCTTGGCATCGAGTTTTTCATCCTCGGTAAGATTTGCTAGAGAGTTACCTTGTCTTTGCCACAGTATAGCTTGATGTTGCCTCCAGCAAATTTGCCAATCCAGCAAACTACGACGCTGTCCAACTAAAGACTCATTCAGAAATTGATAACCGTCTTTTTCATCAGCTAAATCAACTAGAAGCTGATTTTTTTGATCTCCTGATGCCTGACTAATTTTAGCCTTTAATTCGGCAATATCCTTTAGTTTATAAATTAGTTCCTGTTCTTGATCGTTGACAAAACTGGAATCAATATTCAGCTTATCGTGTAACTCTTGAACTTTTTGTTGTAGTTCACCCAAATCCATATTTTCTAAGGCTGTAATATCAACCTTATCGCTGAACACCAAGTCTCCCGACATCACAGCTAAAGATTGGATATGTTGATAAATACCATCTTGACATTCCAGATATTCCCGTACGCACTGCATATACATTTGCTTACTTTCAAGGGTAGCTCTGTTAATCCGTAGCTCGCACGATTGTTGTAACAGATTATCTTGGTTTTCTTGCCACTCTTGTTGCTGCTGTGAATATTTTTGTTCTAATTGAGCTAATTCAGCTTTCTGTTCCTCTACATGGGTTTGTTGTTTTTGAAATTGTTGCCAATGGGCATTAAAGATATTTTGCTGGCCTTCTACCATCTCTAAAGCCAATGTCACATCATCCCGTAAAATTTCTATGGGGGCAACTCCGCTAGTCAAGCGTTCTAGGAGTTTTCTCAATTGACGACTCTGTTCGTCATCTAAAACCTTCTCCTTTTGTATTTCCTCTTGGGACTCTTCTAAACGGTTTTGTTCTCCTTTGAGCTGTTCCCAAGCACCAGATAACTCTTCTTGTTTGCGTTCAAATTCTATCCGCAATTCATCTATTTCTTGACGGGTACTCTCCAGTTCCTGCTTTTCTTTTTCTAAGCCCTGGAACTCATCCTCCATTTGTTGCAACTGTTCCCACCGTGCTTCCATTTCTAACTCACGGTTGTTGAACTCCTCGGCTTGAAATGTTAGAGAGTCTTTCCACTGGTTGATTTCTTCTTCCTTCAGTTTTAATTTTTCCAACTGACGGGACAAATTATGCAAGATATTTACAAGAGGACGACCAGCTTCTTGTAGTCTTTGTACTTGACGACTGGCATTAAGTTCTACCAGTACTAGGGAACCATCAGCTAACTTGCCAGCTTCATCTGCATTAACAATTTCGTCATTAACTGGATTCCAGGTTTTATCGGTTCGCTGACAAGCGATTAGCCTCAGTTCAGTTTTTCCCACTCCACTAAGTAATCCGCCAATCTTTGGCTTTTCTACTTCTGCTAAATACAGCACACTTTCACCCTTGTGTATAATAATTAACTATGTTTTTAGATATACGTGTTATATAGTGTAACTACTTACTTTCTTTGCAAGTAATCATAGTGTAGAAAGAATACTTCTAAAGCAGAATTATCAAGGTTTAATTCTGCTATAAGAAGATATTTGTCCTTTTTAATTGTGTAGTTAATGTAGAGCAAATGGCTACCGTGTTATTACTATGTTTGATTACCACTTGAAGATGGTTTAAAATTACCACCCATTAGATATCAGTCAATTTTGCTGAAATTAGGGAATTGATTTCCACTAAGTAGAGAATAAATACTAAAAAACCACATATCGTACTTCAGTATGTAGCACAGGTTTTGACATAGCTATTTTTGAGTAAAAGTAAATAAGAAGACATAGAATGTTCAGTAAATTCGCCTTTAGAAATAAACCTGCGCTCTGGAACTCGTTGAAGTTTGGATTGCTTATAAAAAATTGATTACAAGGTTTTGATAAAACTAAATATATATTGGTTCAATCCAAGTCAGATATTTTTTACCCTGAAAATATTTCAGGGTGAAAAATATCTGACTTGGAAAATACAAAAATTCAAAATATCGACGACTTAGGAATAGTAGCAGGGTTAATTGATGAAATAGAAATAGTTGAAATAATTAATTATAAACTAGGAATAGATTCTCGAGAGAAGATTGCATCGGGGATATTAGTAAAAGCTATTTTAATTAATTGATTGGCATTTGTATCAATACATTTAGATTTATTTAGCCATTTTTGTGATAAAAAAGGAATAAAACTATTATTAGGAGAAGACGTGAAAAGATATTATTTAAATGATGATAAAATTGGAAGAGTCATGGATAAATTATATAAATACAGATTAAGTAACCTGTTTCTATAAATAGTATTATCAGTAATTAATAAATTTAATATAGATAGAAAATATTAACATCTGGATTCAACATCATTTCATCTACAGGGAGAAAATGAAAATGATAATGTGAATGAGAAATAATAAATTACTAGAGTAAGACCAATAATTATAACTAAAGGATATTCCCGTCACCATAGACCGGATTTAAAGCAATGCATTGGAGATTGAATTACGAGTATTTATGGATATATACCATTATTAATGAGAGGAGTATAAAAGATATAAATACAAAAAAAACAAGCTGGAAGATTTATTATAGCGACTAATTTACTTGACAAACAGAAGTTAGATACATCCGAAATTAATTGTTACAAATTATAAAAATCAACAATCTTGTGAAAGAGGATTTTTCTGTTTGAAAGACCCTTTATTTTTTGCTGATAGCTTCTTTGTTGAAAATACTAAACGAATTGAGACTATGTTTTTTTTTATGTCTTTATGTATGTTAGTTTATAATCTCGGTCAAAGGCAACTAAGGAAGACCTTAAAAAGAATCAAAACCGGAATCAAAAATAAATTAGGTAAGTTAACCATGACTCCTACATTAAGATGGGTATTTCAATGCTTTCAAGGTATCCATCTTTTAAATTTAGATGGTGTTAATCAAATTGTTAATTTAACGTCATCACCCCATTTAATTTTGAGTTGTCTGCCATCATCTTGCCGAAAATATTATTTGCTTTCTTAGAGGATGTTTTAAAAGGTGGGAGGTATCATAAAAAAGCTCACAAGGCATATGCTGAGAATTATAGAAAACAGCACCCCGTGAGCAAATGACTAAGAATTATCCTAGCAATTTAACGTGGGAACAGTGGGAACAGTGGGAGTTAATCCCAGAGATGTTCCCAGAGGCAAAACCAGGTGGTCGTCCACGTACAACATGTATTGTATCTACGCAGTAGTAAACGCGATTTTATACGTACTGTGTCAAGGATGTACATGGCGGGCATTACCAGGAGATTTACCACCTTGCTCTACAGTCTATGGCTATTTCAGAAGATGGCGCAAAGACCGTACTTGGCTTCACCTTCGTTCATGAGAAACTATATTAATTAGTTAGGGTCGCAGCCAGTCGAGAAGCAAGTCCATAGGAAGCAGCCTTTGATAGCCAATCAGTTGAAACCGCAACCATGATTTGTACGGATGTTGGTTTCGACGCAGGAAAACAAATACATGGACGTAAGCTATTTATTACGGTTGACTTGTTAGGGCTAGTTTTGTGAGTCTTGCTTACTTCTGGAAGTATGCCAGAACTTGCAGGGGCTAAACGTGAAGGTTCTGGCCGGTTTATCAGATGAAAGATAAAGTTAAAATACTGCACACTATCTGGATGGAGGATATCGGGGGGGAGATTTTGCCCACTGGATAATCGATGTTTTTCGTTGAATTGTGGAAGTGGTTCTCAGAACCTTAGAAAAGAAGGGTTTTACCCTTTTACCAAAAGGTTGGCTTGTAGAACGAACTTTCGGGTGGTTCAATTGGTGTAGAAGATTAAGTAAGGACTATGAAAGGCTACATGAAACTTCTGAGACTTTAATTTATATTGTAATGATACGTATCATGGTCAGGAGACTTGCATGATTTGTAACTCACTTCGACTTTTAAAACATCCTCTTAACTTAAAAAAATTTTGAACCTAAATAAAAAAAATATTAACATCTGAAGGTACATTTATTGCTCTTCAATTTTTTATTGTTCATATTACCTACCTATTTTATGGTCAAATTTATTCTGTTTAATTAATTTATTTTTAATATATATTCGTTATTTACTCTATTTATTAATCATTATGATTCTTGTGTTTTTATTTTGCTTGTAATTTATTTGTACTTCAAATTTAAGTGCGGAATGTGGGTTAAAACTCAGTTATTATAGATTGGTAAGTGAATTGTGGTCAAGGCAATCAGCTATTACTATAAACGTGGAAAGTTAGGGTCAAAAATTAAGCAACTATCAAAAGTACGGTAAGGAGTGCCTAGTATCTACATGCAGGTAAATTTACACAAAATAGACATCTACACCATCTTACAAGTGATCGAGTCAGGACAAAAAACAGGTACACTTTTGGTAAATAGTGATCGCTGTGATTCTCGTCAATCACAAGTATGGCTCATTTTTTTTCTTCATGGTCAAAGAATTTACGCTACCTACGGAGATACTAGCTTATCAAGATTGAAAGATTATTTACATATTGAGACACACCAGATTCATCTAGACATAAACGCAAGCAGCTTTTTTATGCGTTGGAATACTCAGGAGGCGTTGCATAAGTGCTGGATGATTTCACTAAATTTTCAACGATTTCTCAATGCTTTCAAACGCAAATTGATCCCGCACTTATACAACGCCTCCTGAGTATTCCTGTTTGTGGAATTTATTAGTTAATAATATTATTAATATTACTCATGCTAAAAGCATTATCTATAGCTTAGTACATGAGATTTTGTTTGACCTACTAAGCTTCCATGAGGGCAGATTCATTTTTGATTCTAGTTCTTTGTTAACTCCTCACTTTACCAGATTAGCAATCACCCCGATTCTGGGTCGGGTACTCAAGCAAATCCAAGATTGGAAACAGTTATATCCATACATTAAATTTCCCGAGCAATACCCTGTAAGAACAAATACAGTGGAGCTTAGCTCCGTTTTGCCACCATCAATCATGAAAAAGTTGCAACATTGGGCTTATGGTAAAACTTTTCTCTGAACAATAGCTCGTTATCTCAATTGGGATGTTTTCACATTTAGTAAAGCAATATGTCCATATATAGAAAAAGGATGGATAAAAATTACTCTTCTAGCTAGCCTCAGTCAAGCTCAGATCAACCCCAGAGAAAAACTTAATTTTCTCCAAAGTCCCTACTCAGGCACCACGAGCAACACTGAAAAATGCGTAGCATGTATTAGTTGCCAAAAAGACATAAATGAATTCATAGAATCAACCTTAAAAGCCAATGATTATAAAGCTATCACCCTAAAATAACGACTAGAATCTCTAAGTATTTTGTTTAAATTACAACCAGATTTCATATTTTGTCAGATCGCTATGCCAGAATCAGATGGCTATGAGATTTGTTCCATACTCAGAGGTTCAACTTTGTTTAGAGAGGTGCCTATTGTTCTAGTTACAGAGAAATAAAATTTTATTGAGTGTCTCCAGGCAAACAAAAATTATTGGATCCACAGATTATTTAACCATACCTTTTGGGAATAATGATCTAGTAATGATGCTGGAAAAA
>CBZS010000118.1 GCA_000613065.1 Richelia intracellularis
GGGAGCATTTCTTTCTGATGCTTTTGCTTCTGGTGGTTCTGGTAGTTACAGATTTTCCTGGAATACTAGCAGAAATGCACGGGCTACCAGACAAAGAAATAATGGATCAAAAAGCATTATAATGGAAACCTGCAAAGTTGGAACTAAACCCTGTATCAAAGTTACTGTCAGCGATCGTGCAGGTGCTTCAATTACCCGTTCTCCATCGTTTAAGTGTGCCTCTGTCGCTTTATAGCCCCTAAAATATCGTACTAAATTATTTTGGATTCCCAGGCACCTGAATATTTGCAGCCTTTTTTACAAGATATTCAATTGCGATCAGGTAACACTCCATGGAAGCAAGCTACGCAGAAGGTCTCCCTTATGGGACTCAGCTTTGCGCCAAACTTAATCACCAGAAAACCCCAATGATTAATGAGAGGGGTTGTTTGCATAAGTATTGTTAAAAATTTTTGTTTAAAACATCTTCATAATGGTAATTACACTTACACTGGTCAACATCACCATGATTCCCATTAACAGAGATTCCTTTAGTGGATTGGGAGTGTTTAAATTATTCATGGCTATAGAATCCCTCTTTGGTTAAGATTCCATTAACAATACCAGTATAAGTATATTCCTTGATAAATATCTAGTAAAACTTAAATTTACTAGATGTTTCTTTATAAAATAGATGCTTCTCACTGTATCAAAAATTAACTTTAAGAATTAGAGCTTTTTTCATGAAAACAAATTAGTATGTATGATGACTGAAGGTATTACAATCCAGAATCTATAGGCGCGCAAGCGGCTTGTTGTAGAGTAATTTAAAAACCTAAAATGGTTAAAGTCCTCCATTTGTCTGATATCCATATGGGAAGTGGCTTCTCCCACGGAAGAATTAACTGGGAAACAGGATTAAACTCACGATTAGAGGATTTTGTTAATACTTTATCTCGATGTATTGATAGGGCTTTAAAAGATCCTGTAGATATGGTTATTTTCGGGGGTGATGCGTTCCCTGATGCAACACCTCCTCCTTATGTACAACAAGCCTTTGCCAGCGAATTTCGCCGTCTTGTAGATGCAGATATACCTACAGTGCTATTAGTAGGTAATCATGACCAACATTCCCAGGGTAAAGGAGGAGTCAGCCTATCTATTTACCGTACATTAGGTGTGCCTGGTTTTGTAGTAGGAGATACATTGGCTACTCATGAAATTAGCACTCGGAGTGGTTTTGTTCAGGTTTTGACCTTACCTTGGTTGACTCGTTCTGCACTGATGACTAAACAAGAAACCGGTGGAATGTCTTTATCTGAGATCAACCAACTATTAATTGAACGTTTGCGACTAGTATTAGAAGGGGAAATTCGTCGTCTCGATCCCAACGTACCAACAATTCTTTTGGGTCATTTAATGACGGATAATGCTTCTTTTGGTGCAGAGCGTTTTTTATCTGTGGGGAAAGGTTTTACCATTCCCTTATCATTATTAATTCGTCCTTGTTTTGATTATGTGGCATTAGGTCACGTCCATCGTCACCAGAATTTAAATAAAACCAATGATCCCCCAATTATTTACCCAGGAAGTATTGAGCGGGTAGACTTCAGTGAAGAAAAAGAAGATAAGGGTTATGTGATTGTTGAATTAGAACGGGGTAAAGTGGAGTGGGAATTTTGTCCTTTAGCTGTACGCAGATTTTGTACAATCACTGTGGATGTATCAAAAAAAGAAGAACCCCAAACTACAATCATGAAAGCGATCGCTAAACATGATATAGAAGATGTAGTAGTGAGGTTAATTTACAAAATCCGTTCCGAGCAGTTGGATTTGATTGATACACCAGAATTACATCAAAGCTTGAGTACAGCACATAGCTATAGCATTCATCCAGAATTAATCAGTCAACTAGCCAGACCCCGTATTCCCGAATTAAGTGCTTGTAACAGTATAGATCCCATGGATGCTTTGAAGACTTATTTAAATAATCGTCAAGACTTAAGCGATATTGCAACTCCTATGCTAGAAGCAGCCCATAGATTATTAGCTAATGATGAGGAAGTATTATTGGAACCAATAGCCAGCAAGAAACATAAATAATTTGGCGTTCCATAAGTGCGGGATCATTTCACTAAATTTTCAACGATTTCTCAAACGATTTCTCAATGGTTTCAAACCCTAATTCATCCCGCACTTATGGAACGCCAAATTATTTATCTGCTAGTAGCTTGTAGAATAGCAACAAGATAACTTGCTGCGAGAACCTATCCCACTAATATAATTTTGTTAATCTAAATATGGATTGTTGCAAGAGACAAAAAAGCATCAAAACAAGCTGAAATTCTTTTCCATCTGACAACAAGACGACGATATTTTTTTTGAAACCATGGGAAACAACGTTCTTGTTGTAAGATGGGACGGAAATTTTAATCGGTCTGCCCTTGTTCTTCTTTGTCTTCCAAACCCGCTTGGGCCATTGCGGCCTAATACCACGTCTACGTAAAGCAGCGCCGCTTATCCTTAGAATCGTAGGCTTTGTCAGCAGGAAGCACTTTCAGGGGTTTACGGGCTCTACCGCGTTTGTTGGTCTTAACCTTTACACTGTGTACAAGTGGTATCACCTGATCTGTTTCACTACCATTGGCAGGTGT
The DNA here is from genome assembly GCA_000613065.1 of Richelia intracellularis. Lineage (GTDB taxonomy): Bacteria > Cyanobacteriota > Cyanobacteriia > Cyanobacteriales > Nostocaceae > Richelia > Richelia intracellularis_B. Next base: position 2,634 of record CBZS010000118.1, read on the forward strand.
GGTGCGATTGGATAAAGGCATTCCTGAGCCTTCAGTAAGAGTGTGTATTAAAATGGGTGCGACTCTTGTGGTAGTAGAGGGTATGATATAAGAATAATAAATGACAAGTCAACCACAGTAGTATTGACAGGCAAAAATGTACTTGATGGAATTGGCTTGTAAAAAGTGAAAAAACAGGAACATTTCCACACCCTATGCAAGTATCTACATCAAATCAAGGTATGTTTTGGTCACAAGCACAAGAAAGAACTATTTGAACAGATAGTTAGTTGGTTAGACTCAGCCAGCATTTGTGGGTTAGAACACTCCCAGATAGAGACTAAGTTACTTGAGAATAGATACTAACTATTGAGACCGTTGTTATAAACAAAGATATTTTGATCAACGCAGTCAAGATGAAATAGAGGCAGAGTCTGCAGGCACACACTCAGTAAACAGAACACACAAGAAAAAATTGTCGCGCAAATTGACCACATTATTTGGCACAGTAATCGCCAATAGAATCGGTTCTGGAGGAAAAAAGATAAATACCCTATTTCCTTTGGATGGGGAGTTTAATCTACCAGCACAGCAATATTCTCTCTCATGGACTAAGACAGGGATATTATCCATGTGATTGAGTATTTGTGGAAAGCTGCATTTTTCTTTTATTCTCAGACCTCAACACAGGCAGAAGCTTGAGAGAGCAAACGTTTACAGCTTATCCTTGAAGGTAAATCAAGTTCAGTTACCCCAGGTATGCGCCGGAGTGCGACTTTACCCAAACTCACCCCCCAAGAACGTAAACCCGTGGATACCTGTGCTAGATATTTACTAAACAATGCCAAATACTTCAAATATGACGATTAATTACTTAAAAGCTGGATTGCCCATCGCCACGGGGCTGATTGAGGGTGGGTGCTTGTCGCCACCTGATAAAAGACAGGATGGATATCACTGGGGGTAGATGGACCATGAGGGGTGCTGAGGCTGTTTTACCCCTGGGTTCTTTATACATCAGTGGCGATTGGTATGAGTATTGGCAGTTTCATCTACAACAAGAACATAAACGCAATCACCTGACTTTCTACTCTAGTGGTATTCCTTTGATCAAGGAAGTTATCAAAGCAAAGCTCGTTGTTGTACTATCCGTCCACCTCTTCCAATACCTGTCTAAGTTCCACTCCCCGTCTTACTAAAAGAGTCGCACCCTATAAAAATACCCTTTCCTTTTCCACCGTAAGCAACACCATCACCACCGCCCTTTCCAGGGTGAAAAAGACCCGTCCACCTCGCCATAACTCCAGTTGATTAACCCTTTATCTTGTCCAATCCCCAATATTCGTGTTTGTAAAGCCTCTAAGGTCCCGTCCAACTGCCAACGTTTGAGCCATCGATGTGGAGAGCTCTTTGATGCCCATATTTGTCCTTTTGGAACTTCACACCAACCACACCCTGTTATTAATATATACAGTAAGGTCTTGAGCAGATAACGAAATGAAGAATGTGGCATTCCTCGTTAGCGTTTCTCTGGCGGTTTCGGAAAAATATCCTCAAACAAAAACCACTCCAAATGACTCAGTCCTTCAAAAGCTTCAGCCATCAGATGATATAACCCCTCTTACTCAACAGGCATATTATCACCTTCTGCTATTAGTGGGATATATTATAATTAGTTATTAAAGATGCAAGTAATAGAATAACTAATTATAATGACGTGCTATTTATATGCCTGAATTATGTACTGGTTATACCCGCAAATGATCCACAGGGTAAGCGCATCTCAAATTCTATTGACAAGCGGGTTGAAAGGTCTCATCATCATGTTGGGATAAACAAGCAGTAAGAACAGTCAGTATATAATTATTATCTGCGTTGCATAAGTGCGGGATGATATTTTTGGCGATTACTAAGTTTCCAAGATTGCTCTAGGTTTAAAGCATTAAGAGCTATTCGCCCCACAAGTGCTAAGTTTTGTGGAGCATGACCAGTACGGACACCACAACTATCTTCAGAAAAAGTGACATCTAAAGTCCAATGCAACCCATTTTACACACCCCAATGAAGACGAATCACTTGTCCTAAGTTACGAGCATCACAATTTAAACTAGTTAGATAAAACTGAACTTCACGGGTTGTTTTATTCCAAAGATGTGGTACCCGCACAACCATGACAACCCATTTAAGAGCCACCCAATTGTCTTGGTTATGCAAAGTTTGCAGTTGAAAAATAGGAACACACCAAATTTGACGTTTTTCAGTACGATGATGACCTTTCTCTACCCGTTTATCATAACTATAGATAATAAGTTTAAAGCCTTGAGATAACTGTTGCTCAAACCAATTTTTCATTTGTCCGTAAAGTTTACGATGATTACCTTTGAGTGCTAAAACATAATCTGCTTTTGCATTCAATATTTGGGATGCAATTGCTGTTTGCGTACCCATGGGATCAATGGTAATAATACATCCAGCCATGTCTAATAACTCCAATAATGCAGGGATTGCTGTAATTTCATTCCATTGATTTATCGTCTTGTTTTACTTGTCCTAAAACAAGACGATAAATCAATCGACCATACACTAACTAGATCTAACGCTGATTTACCCTGTTCTCTATCATAAGAACCTTTGAGGGTCTTACCATCAATCGGAATTACCTGTGCTCCTGGGGCTTCAACTATTGATTCTACCCAACGTCAAAAGCATCCCTCAAATACTTTTGGGTTAATGGGTTCAAACACCCGTGGAAAGGTATCTCCACTTGGGATGCCCTCTGGTAAAGCTAAAAACTGCTCCAACCAGTCGTATTTGTATTTACTCAATCCATAATTTGCCATGTCCTCCCATCCCTTACCTCCTGGAATCACTGATAATATTCCAATTATTAAAATATCTGTTAAGAAATGGACAGGGGTTCTTTCTACAGGTGGGTCTTCTATCTCACTAAAAACTAATGAAATTGTTTCTGTCAATGCAGTGGCATTGGCTATACTCAAATTTTTTGAGCTTTTAATTTTTGGTTTTGAAGATTTGAAACCCGTTGGCGCAAGCCTTCTTGTCAGAGATACCATTAGAGTAAGCCGTTCAGTTCAGATAGACCCTTTGGGTGCTTAGCATACGATTTAACTTCTTTAATACTTAAATCTCCATTTTTGTGCCCCAGGAGTGTTCCAGCAACTGGGGAAGATTGGGTGGCGTAGGGGAGTGCCAGGTGGGGGTATGAGTGTTTATTGGGCTTACTCAAGGTCTTGATGCCCCTACCTGGCACCACGGAATCTAGGGAAGCGTTTCCCAGTTGCGTCAACTTTTTTTGGCGATGCCCCTCCAGTACCCCCCCAAAGGGCGTTGGGGTTCGCACTTGAGAATCAAAACATAGTTCACAATTATGTACAACAATCTGTAATTTTCACTACAAAATTAGATGCGCTTAGCCTGTTTTCCGACCTTAAATTTTGACTGGTCTAACCATTATGTTACCACTCTCTATCTTTGTTTCGTAAATTCCAAGAGGCTCTGTAGCTGGGCCATTTTTGACTTCTCCATTGTAATTAAATTCAGAAGCATGACAGGGACATAAAAAAATATTTTCTTTTGCTTCCCAGTCGACATTACAACCAAGATGAGTACAGGTTGAATTAATAGCAACCAATTTTTCACTTTGAGTATCTCTAATTACTAAAACTGTGCCATAAGCAGATTTATCTCTAAATATTTGACCACTTTCATTTATCTCTTTTACTGTACCTGCAACAATCCAATCTTTAGAACTAAAGACCTGGTTTTTGTTTTCATATTTGGATCTACTTTTGGCAGAACTTATAGCTAATGACATGGGTAAATAATTAACCAATAAGCTGATACTGAATAAATTTATAAATTTACGACGATTCATTGGTAGTAAATAAAAAATATCCAACAGTATTTAAGTATAATATCAAACAAGATATATCACATTTTTACAAGACGTAGTTTGAACTTTATAGTCTGATTCTCAAGTGTTAGTAATACAAAAACCTATATCTGAATTTTTTATTGACACCCTGTATTCTAAAATAGGCTTAAATTAACTTTTCTAATAGAAAATATTATGGCAATTTGTTCCGCAGTCGACGTAGACAATTGATTGATGCAACACAATCACAACCAAACATTTCTACCGCAGCATCACTTTCTGCATCGCTTACATTGAGCAAGTCTTCCTGATTATTTAAGTCTGTTGAGTCAATATCAGAATTGCCTTTTTTCAAATGGGATAATTGCTTGGCATTTGCACAGAAGAACTTTTGCATTTTTGGATGTTTAACACAGGCTCGCTGACTGTTATATGAGACTGTTTTCACATTAGTCTCTGGACGTTCTAATGGCTGCACAGTTTGAATTCTTTCATTAGCTACTGCTACTTTACCAGTCAGAAATAACGAGCCGAGGGAAACGAAAGCAGTAGGTTTATTTTTTAAATGAGATAATAATTTTTTCACTCACTTATCCTCATACAGATGTATCCGTCATGTTTAGATTCTGAAGCAACTGGACGGTCATGTTGCTTATGAAGTTCCTAAACGTTATCAGGTATAGCACAATTCTATTTATGCCTGATTATAATTTGAGTACCTCAGTTTACTAGATACAGCGAAATAAATTTTACTGGAATTCCTCCGTAGAAGTACTCATCTATTCTACGGGCAGAATGACAAGCTATGACTTTAATTCAGCTTACCTACGCTGTTGAAGCTGTGTTCCTCTCTTAACACGAACGAGCAGAAAGAGATTTGTTGTTGTATCCATCGTACAGAAGTGATACTAGATCTTAAATTGTTAATTCTCGCCATGTATTTCTGCCAACTATGCCATCTTCGGCTAAATCCCGGTTACTTTGAAAAGCTTTGACAGCAGTTTCAGTTAAAGCTCCAAAAATCCCATCTACTGGCACAGCATAGCCATTAGACAATAAAATTCGCTGTAGCACTTTCACAGAAAGACCAAAGTTACCAAAACTTAAAGTTGGTAAAGACTCACTAGTGAACTGTCTATTTAATTGGGGCTTTAAGATGGTTATAGTTTCTGATGTTGCCGCTATCAGAATTTGATTTTTTGCATGATTATGAATACTACAGTTATCCCTATCTGCAACCTTCATCACTTGAAACTCTGTATTACCAAAACATAAAGGCGACTGATTTTTTTGATCTTTTATTTTATAGACTTCATTGCTCATTAACTGTGTGCAACTTGTCAAACTGTCCTGCTTGTTTTTCGGAGATTGCTGATACTCGGGTATCATTGGTTTAAAGTTGGAGTAAAGTTTCTGCGTTAAACGCTTGAGTGTAGCCCCTTTTACCAGACTGGGTTTATCCTTTACAGAAACCAATGGCTTCTCTGGTTCCGAAAATTCTGGTGGTATAATTTTTTGACTGTTGTTACGAAATTGGTAAAGTTGGCTATTTTTACTGATTTTTTTTGTATCAATACTCTTTTGCCAGTTTTGCCAGACTTGAGGATGATTATAAGAGGAGATTTCTGGGGAAAGAATGCCTGCCATTAACAAAGCAATATCACTCATGGTGTTTCTAATGCAATCAACAACGTTGTTAATTCATTTCACAGGTAAAATCACTACTATTCCGGGATAGTAAGGATGGAAAGTAAAAAAAAATTCATAAATTTGTGATTTTCGGTAGAAACAAGTAAATTTGACACCCTAGTTTAGAGTGCCACGAAGGAATATGGAAATTTGTAGCGAGCGCAAAACAGGCAAGTATTGGAGCAGAAGTATTAGCGATCGCTCAGAGTTTACATTAGACTCATTGTAAGCATGAATCTAGGAATGGAACTGTAACACCAATTACTGGTTATATGTATGGGCAGAGAATAGGGAAAAT
>CBZS010000119.1 GCA_000613065.1 Richelia intracellularis
CAGTTAGGGTTCCAGGAACTCGAGATACCCATCTGAATGAGACTATCATCTGCAAATTGTCTTCAGTCTAAAGGGCTGAATCCGCAAAAATAAAGCATCAATTTGCCATTGTTTGTGGAAATCTGCCATAAGTGTGTGTTCCAAACATGGCAGAATCGACTTCATTACCATGTGCAACTCTTAAATATAAAGGAATATCTCCATCACCACTCCACATCAAGTCAAGGATAAATTGTTTCAAATCTGGTCGGTGGTCTCTAGAATAACCATATGTAATTGTAATTAATCCTGATTGTGCTGATGGTTCATCATCAGTACCAGTTCCATAATTCCCATGTACATGAAATGAACTTGAATCCAAGTGGAAGCTGTCCATTTTCACTCAAAATCTATCTGCTGCTGATAGTGCGACTCGGATAAAAATTTCCGTTAATCCTGGATCATATAGTTTGTCTAAGACTCTGCCCAAGGGTTCATCGTTCAAATGTTCTGGTTGTATTCCCTCTCCCAATAAATGTTCCGTTGCAATACCTGAAAAGAACTTCTCAAATAAATATAGTGGTGCACTGATAAAGCCTAAGGCATTGAGAATCATTGCTTTGACCACTTGGCCTGGGCTGATTATTTATTGGGAATGAGTTCCAAGCAGTTGGTTGAACAAATCAACCAAACTCATTTCATCAATAATCCCTGCCACTATGCCTGAGTGCTCGATATCTTGTACTTTGATTTGTGATTCAGAAAAACTCATACTTCAAAAATACAACATTTTGCGAGCGCACCTGCGGAATGTGGGTTAAACAAGCGCAATATCATTCAGAAACGGGAGTATCCCAATGATTTATAACAGCAAAACCATTGTAATAGATATCAAAGCTTTGCTTTCCACATTATGGATATTTGTGCTGTTTAATATGATTTTTCGAGACCTTCATGAGTTTGGTAGACCTGAATTTATAGAAGAAATGATGACAGGAACCGTTAATGGTGTTCAAATAACTGAAGGACTTATGCTGATAGGCGGAATCATGGCAGAAATTCAGATTTATATGGTTCTCCTGTCTCGGGTATTGAAGTATAGACTCAATCGCTCGGCAAACATCCTTGCAGGTGCAATCACTATTGCGTTTGTTATTAATAATGGAGCGAGAGTTCTTGATGATATATTCTTTGCAACTATAGAACTCATTGCTCTGTTATTGATTATCTGGTGTGGCTGCAAGTGGCGTAAACAGAAGGGTTGCGACAATCATATCTTCGGTCAAAAACTAGATATCACAGACTAAAAATTATGAAAGCAATGGAATGGACAATCGGATGGTGGCGAGTCTCTCTTCAACGGGTTTATCCTACAGTCGCGCAACTGTCTCAAACCTACGAGAAGCCAGCGCTCCAATGGCATGAGCATCTAAGAGGATGTTTGAAAAGGTGGGAGGTATGATAAAAAAGCTCACAAGGCATATGCTGAGAATTATAGAAAACAGCACCCCGTGAGCAAATGACTAAGAATTATCCTAGCAATTTAACGTGGGAACAGTGGGAGTTAATCCCACAGCTGTTTCCAGAGGCAAAACCAGGTGGTCGTTCACGTACAACAACATGTATGTACCCAGTAGTAAATGCGATTTGATACGTACTGTGTCAAGGATGTACATGGCGGGCATTCCCAGGAGATTTACCACCTTGGTCTACAGTCTATGGCTATTTCAGAAGATGGGGCAAAGACCGTACTTGGGTTCAGGTTCATGACAAACTATATCAATGGGTTCGGGTAGGAGCCAGTCGAGAACCAAGTCCATGGCAAGCAGCCTTTGATAGCCAATCAGTTGAAACCACAACCATGATTTGTACAGATGTTGGTTTCGACCCAGGAAAACAAATACATGGACGTAAGCAATTTATTAAGGTTGACTTGTTAGGGCTAGTTTTGCGAGTATTGGTTACTTCTGCAAGAGTGCCAGAACGTGCAGGGGCTAAACTAAACGTGCACGTTCTGGCAGGTTTATCAGATGAAAGAGAAAGTTAAAAGACTGCACACTATCTGGATGGATGGAGGATATCGGGGGGAAGATTTTGCCCACTGGATAATCGATGTTTTTCGTTGGATTGTGGAAGTGGTTTTCAGACCCTTAGAAAAGAAGGGTTTTACCCTTTTACCAAAACCTTGGGTTGTACAACGAACTTTCGGGTGGCTCAA
>CBZS010000120.1 GCA_000613065.1 Richelia intracellularis
ACTGATCTATCTCATCGATAGCTTACTAGAAAATATGAAATCATTTAAAACTAAATTTGAAAGATTCCGAGGCAGAATAAATTATTTGTATTGCCGATCAACCAGGTTTTTATTTGTATCCATAAATTCAGGGAATTTTTAGGAGTTTTTTGAGCAGCATTCTATATATATTATCAAGAAAAGATATGAACTAAATTCGTGCTGTAATTCTTCCATTAAGTTTTAATTGATTACCTGAGTAATCGCATTCATCATGTTCTTATTTGGAAAGTGAAGAAAACGCGAGGTATAAGATATAATCTTAACTAAAGCAATAGTTGAAAGGATAAATAAAGTAATGAACGTTACATAGCATGCTCAACCAATCAATGGGCCTTAAATCGGAATTGCTGCTTTGATAAAAAGTGAAGATAATAAAATTTCTTATTATGCAACTTGGTAGTTAGGAAAAAATCGTATTCATAAGTCTATTCTTTTTTATGTAAGTGTTTTAAGGAACAACGATAAAAAAATGTTTTAGAAGGTTATTCCCTTCGGTGTCAGGCAGCGAATTGATTCTGAATGTTAAATAATTCCCAGGCAGTGCCGGCATTGATTGAGGCATTAAAAGTATTTGAAGTTTGTGAGGTGCCAGAGGAAATTAAATCTTTTTTTAAGCACGCGTCTGAAATAGCAAAATGTGCCGGTTTTCAATATTTTTATACTCTAACCTTTGAACATAATTACTTACAGATATTTTTTCAAACTTTAGATGATGATAACTCTTTTTAAGCTCTCTGCTTTACTAATATTTTAGACTTTCCAATGTTTGCTTAAATTTCAGTCTTCGGTGTCATAATAAATCGGATTTTTTAAAATGTACTCCTATTAATTATATTGTCATCTACCAATACTAACTGGGTTTACTTCTCATTTATTATTTATATCATTAAACTTTGTGTACTAAAAGAGCCTATCCATTCAATATTTGAAATTATTTGTGTAGCTGCTCCAGAGAGAAAAATATCAAATCTGTAGCTTAGCAAAATTTTAGTCTTTAAGCGACAAATTTTTTTGTATACTCTATGGTATTGATGACTGAGTCTATTTTCCAAAATATGGCTCGAAAATGTATTATATTTATAAGATAAATGACAACTATAGCGCACATATTGTCCTTAAATGCTTATGATAAATATTGTTTCCCTGAAATTAAGGAATACTTAGATGTCTATTAAATATCATTAATTTGCAAACAATATAACCAATATTCACAATTTCTAAGCAAGAACTTATGGATTTTATCGTTGCTGTCAGAACAGATGAATCATTAAAAGCAAATCTGAAAGATGCCCAGCCAGAATAAATTCTCAGTATTGCTGAGCAAGCAGGATTTAATTTTTCTCTAAAAATTCAGGGAAGGTTTATGAATCCTTGGGCAGGAGTTTACATATGTCCTGAAAGAAAGGATATCGAAATTTCTGCTGCACTTTATCCATCAGGTTTTAATTTATTAGCTGAGTAGTCGCAGTCATCATGTTCGTATTTGGAACGCGAAAAAAACCTGAGGTATTGCATACGAAGTTAACTAGAGAAATAGTTGAAAGGAAGAATAAATAAATGAACGTTACAGATTCTGCTCAACCCATCAATGGTCCTGAAACAGCAATTTTTGCTTTGATGAACAGTGAAGATAATGGAATTCGCTATTATGCAGCTTGGTGGTTAGGGAAAAATCGTATTCATAAGTCTATTCCTTTTTTATGTGAATGTCTTAAGGATGAACGAGACAGAACAGTTTTAGAAGGTTATCCTCTTCGCCGTCAGGCAGCGCGTTCATTAGGAATGTTAAAGAATTCCCAGGCAGTGCCGGCATTGATTGAAGCTTTAGATTGTTCTGATATTAAAGTGCAAGAAGTTGTAATTCAGGCGTTGAGAGATATTGCCTCTTATGAAGCAGTGCCGGCACTCCTTAAGCTTCTAAATTCAGATAGAAACTATAAGCCAGATGAAGCCTTGATTGAGGCATTGACAGCATTTGAAGTTTGGGAAGTGCAGGAGAAAATTAAACCTTTTTTAAACCACTCTTCTGAAAGAGTAAAATGTGCAGCAGCTCAATATTTTTACGCTCTAACCCTTGAGCCTTATTACCTACAGATACTTTTTAAAACTCTGGATCATGATAACCGTTTTGTACGTTATGCGGCAGCATTTGATCTCTCAAGATTAGGCCAAGTTGAAATTGCTCCATTTATTGTCAAGGCAGAGATTCCTAATAATATTAAATTAGCAAGTCTCAAACATATTTTGGAATTATTCTTACAAGGTAAGAAAGACAAAGAAGTTAAAGGAGAAGAGAACACAAATTTTTTATTCCAAATAATTGATGACCTTTTGCTGGATGCAGTTGAAGGAAATATTCCCAGTTCACTGGAGTCAAACTGGGAACTTAAGCACATTATGGAATTTATGAACGAACAAAATAAAAGCTTTGAAGAAGTACCTCAAAATCTTATTGCAGAATTGATAGGAGCTTTAAAATCTCGCGATCCCAATGTAAAATGTGTTGCAATCCAAGGATTAGTTCAATTGGCACCAGCTATTGTTGATTCTATTATTCAAATATTTGAGACTGAAAACGATGGAGATTTGAAGGCTGGACTTACTCAAGTTCTTATGCAGATTGGTGACCCAAGAACGGTATGTTTATTGGAAAAATTAATTGGCTTGGAAATAGTCGATCATTGTCAAGGAAAGATTAGGCGGGTTGCATCTCGGGCTTTAGGTAAAATTGGTTGTCAAAGTTGCGAACCAGAAGTGATTACACGGGTTATTAAAAAGCTCGAGTGGACGTTATTCAAGCCTGATGACTGGGCTCTTCGTTATAGTGCTGCTGTGTCTTTGGAAGAAATAGGCAACAATGATGCAATTTCAGTCTTGCAAGTAGCATATGAGTGTGAACATGATAATGTTGTACAAACAAGAATAAAAAGGGCTTTAGTCGCAATTACTTGATAGCTACTAAATTTATAGTTTTTTGAAAGGATTATGAATTGTATATAAGTTAAAGATAAACTAGTGTTTTTAACAATTAATAAAGAGTTGAAAATCGAATGAAATTATTTCCTGATTGAGTAGCGTTGGATAATCTTTATCTAACTGCTAATATAGCCAATCTAAAAATTTTGAAAATAGTTCTAGGTTAATTCGGCTTGCTTCAGTTGAAAATACTTTTTTGTTGGTATTTCTCTTACGCTATAAATTCAAAAATTTTTTCTTTTTCATTGAACAGATACAGTTCAATTTAATCCAGAAGCAATAATTAATTGGGTATGCTTCTTTTAGTAATATGAGGGGTGGAACTTAGGTACGTATTTTTAGAAGACGTTCTACTACATTCATTTTCTATCTTGCCAACAGCAAGTCTTCAAGTTTTTTATTTGTGATTTTGTTAATGATTTGGGCTTCTCCCTTGGTTCTGACATATTCCAAAATATTTCCTCTTGTTTTTTTACTTATCCATATTAAATCTGACTGTCATTGATAAATTATTTCTTAGGAATTATCTAAATAACTCAAATTCGATGATTACTTAAAAGTTTAATTTCTTGTTCCCAAGAGGAGATTGAGCATGCTTCTTGCCAGCAGAGGAAATTGAGTATGCTTCTTGCCATTTTATTAAAGACATAAGAAAGATGAATGGGTTTATATTTACCATGAGGGGTACTTAGGCTGTTGTACTTCTAGATCTTTTGTACATCAGTCCTGATTAGGATAAGTATTGGCAGTCTCATTTGTAACAATCACATAATTTATACTTTAGTGGTATTGATTTCATTAAGCAGGGCTTCAAGGATATTTTTTTATACGCTTTCTGTTTTTCAATACCAGTATAAGTTCCACGTTTTGTCTTACTAAAAGAGTCGCAATTTTATTAATTTATTATTTTGGAATCTTACCGAAGATATATTTTTGCAAAAATAATTAATCTCCCTGAAAAGCAGAGCCCTTCAGGGAGTATGATAACAGAAGACATACGTAAATTCTCCTGTATTCTCTAATTGTTTGTGATTATTTATGTGCAGGATTGCCAATAAGTTTATCGGACTGTTCAACAATCCCACACATGGATGGCTACTGGCTTTTAAAGAATCTAGAGAAAATTCTTTGGCCTTATACCTTAACAAATAAAACTAAAAAAATAGTTTACACAAAAATAGGTTGCAATAACCCTAGCGCTGAATTTAAAAGGCCAAATGTCAACAACAGAAAGAGATTAATGACAACAGATTATGTGTTTTGACCATGTTAGTTAGTTTTAGAACGGATAAAGTAACAATATAAATGTCACAACCGTTCCTACTTCTAATTCTATCATATTCTATGGTTACTGTCTCTTCTCTTAGATAGAAAAATTTATTTTTTATCATGAATGCAGTAAGGTGTTATCTCCACGACAACGATTTTTCTCAGTTTTCTTTGTTGACCCAAGATCCTACGGGACAAAGATTTCTCCAATATTTCCATCACGGTTGGAACTTTATTGAAGCGGATATGCCTCCTTGGGGTGAACGCCCTCAATGGCGTACAGAGACTCGGTATCCTTTGCAACCGCGTAATCTTTGGTCAAAATATTTGGATGACCAAACTATGCTGGGTGTCAGCTTCTCCTCCCAAACCAACTATATGCTTCTGGATATAGACCGTAGTGGAGCGAACCATCCTTTTAACAACCGCCAGCGTTTCGACGGTATCTTGGAAGCAATGGAGAATATTGGTTTATGTCGTCCTATTGCCATTTGCTCCAGTGAAAGTGAAGGTATTCACCTGTATTATTTTTTGCCTCAAGCTGTTCATTCATTTACTCTGGCGGCTACTGTCAGACATGCGTTAGAGCAATCTGGATATAAAGCACGAGCTGGCCAACTGGAAATATTTCCCAATCCTAAACCTTATAACGTAGGCAAACCTACCAGTTTCAAATCCCATCGTCTACCCTTGCAACGAGGTTCTTATTTATTAGACTGGGACTTACAGCCTACTACTAACAGCATTACTACCTTGTTGCAACAAGCTGAATCTACTGCTGCCGGACAAGACCATGAAACTTTACTCGCAGCTATGGAAAAAGTCTGGCATGCCCAGAAAAAAGAATATTATCGGGGTAAAGGTAAAGTTCAGGAATGGTATGACCATCTTCAAGAGCAGATAAAGGAAGGATTTTCCGGCTACGGTCAAACGAATACTTTGCTACTCAGTATTGCTTGCTTCGGGATTGTTTTCCGTAAGCTAGGGGGAGACGAACTTTATGAATATGTACTAGATAGCATTATCAATAGTCCCAACTATTATCAGTATTGCCGTCACCAAGATGAAATAGAACAGCGGGTTGCTGCAGTGGTGCGGAGTGCTCAACAATACTACTATCCCTATGCTGGAAAACCTCCACGGAATGTCTCTTACCAAGAACATTTTGGTGCTAATGAGGAGGAAAAACAGCATAAAGTCATTATTTTTCCTCATCCTAGTCAAAAGCGTCACGAACAGACCTTCGAACGGGTAAGAACAGTTATTGCTCTGCTTAAAAGTGCAGGGGAATTTCCAGCAACAACTTTTCAGCGTACTCAGGCCATTATTGCCAAATCTCAAGAGGCTTTTGGAGTAGGTGTGAGTCAAACCACTTTGCATAAACCAAAGTATTTGCCTTTGTGGCATCCAGCTCACGAACAAATCGAAGAAACTGCATTAACTAAAGAACGTGTAAATTCTGATTCTAGCGTTCTCAAATACCCGATCTTACCTAGTCCTTGGGATTTAGACCCCCCAGCTTCAAAGCCTTTTCCTGTAAGTCTTTTGTATTATTTACACGTTCTTGCCCTATATGAAGGTTGTTGGGTTAGTTTTTGTGCTCCTATTTTTAATACGCTGGAACAATCTGATGTTCAAAATTTAGTTTTCATTGATAAGAAAATCTTATACAGTCTTTTTCCGCTAGCGTGCCCAAAAAAACCACCATTTTCTGATAAGAATTTATTATCACATGAGGAAACTTGTATAGATACAGCTCTTCATTCTCTTTTTACTACCATATTTCCATTTGATATTATTCTTCATAGTTATATATCTGATTACGAAATATTCTTATTTTTATCATTCCGTGTATTGTTTTATTACGTAATATTGAAGTCTCAATTTATTGTAAAAGTATTTTTTGTCAAAGATATTATAGATTCTAAAGATGACTTTTACTATTTTGATGATATGTTTATGGATAGTGGTATTTTATTTTTCCTAGAAACTAGAGAATATAAGAAAAGAATAATACAAAATATCTACATCTTTCCAATATATCTTTTTGAAAAACACTGGGAACTTTCTTATGTTAATTTTCCAGCTATCTTTAGATTAAAAAATTGGGTATTGACAAGATTTAAAATTAATATTTTGCATTTGAAATCTTTCCGACCGGAGCAGCTAGAACAGTATATTAACTATTATCTTATGCAGTGCTCATTATGCTTAATCTCGCAAGAAGAAAATATTTATTGGTTTGATGTTTATTTGAATATTAGGTCAGAAATGGAAGTTTTAAGGTTACTCTGGATTTATATTCAAAATTTGCAATAGTTCTTTGCTCTTATAAAAAAGAGTTGGGACAGAATTTTAACATTTTGGATGAATTGGGTGTATCTTTAATACCATATGGTATGCATTCACCCAGTCACTATATTTATTCCCCGTGTTTTTATATACTTTCTATATTAACTATCTAATTTGAGAAATATTCGAACTTTTGTTTTATTTTTGAAGTCTTTAAATAAAAAATAAATTATTTC
>CBZS010000121.1 GCA_000613065.1 Richelia intracellularis
GAAAGCAGCAACAGATACCTTCCCTGCGAGCGCTAAGGCAATATCTTTTAGGGCTTTGGCACTAGGAGAATCTGGTTCACTTACTACAATTGGTATGCCGCGATCGCCACCCAATCTGGTAGAGATTTCTAAGGGTACACAACCCAATAAAGGTACTCCCAATTCTGTGGCTGTCTTTTCTCCACCACCAGAACCAAATATGTCATACTGCTTATCTGGCATATCGGGGGGAATAAAGTAACTCATATTTTCCACGATTCCCAATACTGCCACGTTCATCTGCTGGAACATCCGCAAACCTTTGCGAGAATCTAGTAATGCTACGTTTTGAGGTGTAGTGACAATTACAGAGCCTGCCATAGGCACAGCTTGGGTCAATGTTAACTGAGCATCCCCAGTACCAGGTGGCATATCCACAATCAAATAATCTAATTCTCCCCACTGGACTTGGTATAAGAATTGACGAATTACTCCATTTAACATGGGACCACGCCAAATTACTGGCTGATCGCGAGCGATTAAAAATCCCATGGATACTAATTTCACTCCATGGTTAAAAACTGGCTCTAATATATCTCCCTTCTCTGTGGTTTTTACCACAATTTGAGCATCAGCTAAACCCAGCATAGTGGGATCATTGGGACCATAGATATCCGCATCCAATAAACCGACTTTTGCTCCCGTTTGTGCTAATGCTACCGCCACATTTACCGCAACAGTGCTTTTACCCACACCACCTTTACCACTGGAAATCGCAATAATATTCTTGATTCCGGGAACCCCGTTACGGTCTGGTAAAGTTTTTTGCTGGGGAGTTTCTGCGGTTACTTCCACCAATACATCAGTAACTTCCGGTAGCTTTTTTACTGCCTTTTGACAATCTTCAACAATAAACTCCTTTAGTGGGCAAGCGGGTGTGGTCAAGACCAAGGTAAAACTAACCTGACCGCCGTCAATTTTGACATTGCGGATCATGTTCAGTTCTACCAGACTTTTGCAGAGTTCTGGATCTTGCACAGGTCGCAATACTTCCAATACCGACTGGGAATCTAAGACATCATACATATTGTTTTACCCTTACTGCCGCAACAAATTTTAACAAGAAACTTTGGTTTTTTACTGACGTTTTAACTATGTTGTTTATTGAACGGATGTAATGTTTAAAACAAAACACCTTATTAAAGCATTACCTAAAATTAGAAATCAAAACAACTATCATTAACTGATTTTCTTTTGCCAGTTACGGCTTGAAGGGCTGTGGTTTCTACAGCTTCAATCAAAGCTCTAGCAACTTTATCGGTATAGGGGCGGGAAAATGACCATATTATCGGAGATAGCCAGCCTTTCAGGGTGACAGAATATAATAGATAAGTTCCGCAAAGGCTTGATTCTAATTGATATGTTACCCGTTCCTCCACGCCAGGTATGGCTAAAACTCGTATACTTAATAGCTGCTTATGGTTCACCCTTTCCACAAAAAAACGGATGGGAATAGGGGAAAATCTTGTCACCGCTTGGAAAATTAATCCTGGTTTGGGTACTAAACCATAGGGTACATTAGTGCTTTTAAGTAATGGGTGCCAAGATACATCAGCAAGGTCAACAATTTTTTGCCAGACTTCATCCCGTGATGCCAAGCTAATTTCTCTATAATGTCGCACCAAAGAAGCGCAAAATCGATGTCGTTGGTGGTGGATGAATTTGGATAACCAAGTTTGCATTTTCTTCATCCTCCTAGCTAGAAAATAGGGGTTAGGTGTTAGGGGTTGGGGGAACAGCTATTTTTCTGTTTGGTTATGGGCAAAATTTTGTCTATTGTAGACCTGCTAACCTACGAGAAGCTTTTGCCGAATGAGTGGCTAATCTTTATAGTGGGACTAACCATAAAACGTTTGCACGCTTCAGATCATTTGCCATAAATGACAAAAGTTTATTTCCTACTAATCGTATATTGTTCTACGACGAAAACTTGCTGTGAAGAAAAATAAATTTGTGGCTTTACTTTTCGTATGAAGTTACTATAAATGATGGCGTTGCTGAATCAGGGGATGATTTAACTAAATTTTCAACGATTTATCAATGGTTTCAAAAGCTAATTCATCCCGCACTTATGCAACCCCAGAAGATAATATTTACCACAGGGAGTACCAAAAAAATGTAGAATTCAGCACCGCTGTTCACTGAGGTTGGAAATCTGTTTCAAACAAGCGAAGGTTAATAAATGAATTGACATGAAACATTGAAACACCCAACCTAAAGTAGGAGTGGCAGTTGGTTTACCTAACTGATTTTGAATTGTTTTGGATCCTCGTTTGAAATATTGGCGTAATGCCCTGTGACCTAGGCTGTAAACTAGGAAATACAAACCCATAACCATTGCCAAAGCCGCCACTCTTTTCTTTTAATTTAGAAACACAGTGGAAGTAAAAAACAATGGCTCTTTGAGAAACCGAAAACCACGTTCTGTAGATTGTTCTACCTTATATTCAGGTAAAACATCTTCGTTGCTAAGTTTGTCGGCATCAAGAATATTGGTGGCAAGAATAAACCTGCCAGCCTGTTCTGTGGCAATGGTAATTGCAGTTTCTTTGGATACAATTTCGGCTTGAATATGGGAAATTAAGGTAGGTTGAAAATCTTTGCGAGGTCTACCACGTCAGCGGTGTTGGGCATATTCAATAACTTCAATATTTGGATGCAAGTTGATGAAATGGCAATTGAATCTCAAGTAATTTGGCTGCGTTGAATGCATCTTCGGCACATACAAATTCCTGTTGACACAATTTTCGTAGTTGGCATTGTGCCTGGGTATATTTTTTGGTCAGACGTTTTTCCAGTTGTTTTAAGTCAGATTCTTTACGGGCTTCACTTTCTATCACTAGCCACCGTTGTCGCACACCACCATAATCATTACAAGAGGGGGCAATACGATATCCTGGAATTTTACTTGGTACAAATGCATCAATACTGTTCTTTTCTAATAGTTATTTTGCGGCAGTTAGGGTTGCAGTCACTCGAGATACCCATCTGAATGAGACTATCATCTGCAGATTGTCTTCAGTGTAAAGGCCTGCATCCGCAACAAACAATGGCAGAATGGACTTCATTACCATCTGCAACTCTAAGAGGATGTTTTAAAAGGTGGGAGGTCTCATAAAAAAGCTCACAAGGCATATGCTGAGAATTATAGAAAACAGCACCCCGTGAGCAAATGACTAAGAATTATCCTAGCAATTTAACGTCGGAACAGTGTGAGTTAATCGCAGAGCTGTTTCCAGAGGCAAAACCAGGTGGTCGTCCACGTACAACAACATGTATGTACGCAGTAGTAAACGCGATTTTATACCTACTGTATCAAGGATCTACATGGCGGGCATTACCAGGAGATTTTCCACCTTGGTCTACAGTCTATGGCTATTTCAGAAGATGGGGCAAAGACCTTACTTGGCTTCAGGTTCATGACAAACTATATCAATGGGTTCGAGTAGGACCCAGTCGAGAACCAAGTCCATGGGAAGCAGCCAGTCGAGAACCAATCAGTTGAAACCGCAACCATGATTTGTACCGATGTTGGTTTCGATCCAGGAAAACAAATACATGGATATAAGCGATTTATTACGGTTGACTTGTTAGGGCTACTTTTGCGAGTCTTGGTTACTTCTGCAAGAGTGCCAGAACGTGCACGTTCTGGCACTCTTGCAGATGAAAGATAAAGTTAAAAGACTGCACACTATCTGGATGGATGGAGGATATCGGGGGGAAGATTTTGCCCACTGGATAATCGATGTTTTTCGTTGGATTGTGGAAGTGGTTCTCAGACTCTTAGAAAAGAATAATTTTACCAAAACGTTGGGTTCTAGAACGAACTTTCGGGTCGCTCAATTGGTGTAGAAGATTAAGTAAGGACTATGAAAGGTTACCTGAAACTTCTGAGACTTTAATTTATATTGCAATGATACGTATCATGGTTAGGCGACTTGCATGATTTGTAACTCACTTAAACTTTTAAAAGATCCTCTTAAATATAAAGGAATATCTCCATCATGACTCCAGATAAAGTCAAGGATAAATTGTTTCAAATCTGGTCGGTGGTCTCTAGAACCATATGTAATTGTAATTAATCCTGATTGTGCTGATGCTTCATCATCAGTACCTGTTCCATAATCTCCATGTACATGAAATGAACTTGAATTCAAGTGGAAGCTGCCCATTTTGACTCCAAATCTATCTGCTGCTGATAGTGCGACTCGGATAAAAATTTCCGTTAGTCCTGGCTCATATCGTTTGTCTAAGAGTCTGCCCAAGGGTTCATCGTTCAAATGTCCTGCTTGTATTCCCTCTCCCAATAAATGTTCCGTTGCAATCCTTTAAAAAAACTTCTCAAATAAATATAGTGGTGCACTGATAAACCCTAAGCCATTGAGAATCACTGCTTTGACCACTTGGCCTGCGCTGATTATTTCTTGGGGATGAGTTCCAAGCAGTTGGTTGAACAAATCAACCAAACTTATTTCATCAATAATCCCTGCCACTATGCCTAAGTGATCGATATCTTGTACTTTTATTTGTGATTCGGAAAAACTCATACTTCAAAAATACAAGATTTTGCGTTCCCAGCGGCGGAATCTGGGTTTACAGCTTATCCTTGAAGGTAAATCAAGTTCAGTTGCCCCAGGTATGTGCGGGAGTGCGACTTTACCCAAACTCACCCCCGAAGAACGTAAACCGGTGGATACCTGTGCTAGATATTTACTTATACAATGCCAAATACCTCAAATATGACGATTACTTAAAAGCTCGATTCCTCATCGCCACGGGGGTGATTGAGGGTGCTTGTTGCCACCTGATTAAAGACAGGATGGATATCACTGGGGCTAGATGGACCATGAGGGGTGCTGAGGCTGTTTTAACCCTGGGTTCTTTATACATCAGTGGTGATTGGGATGAGTATTGGCAGTTTCATCTACAACAAGAACATAAACGCAATCACCTGGCTTTGTACTCTATTGGTATTCCTTTGCTCAAGCAAGTTCTCAAAGCTCGTTGTTCTACTACCCCT
>CBZS010000122.1 GCA_000613065.1 Richelia intracellularis
TTTTTCTGCTGCTGTAGCTGTAACGATTACGGGTATTTGTCGAATATTGCGATCAGATTTTATTAGTGTCAATACATCCCAACCGGATAGTAAAGGTAGAAGTGGGTTGAGAAAAATAACTTGGGGTTGTAAGCGTCTGGCTTTTTCGAGTGCTTCTGTTCCCGAACGGGCAATGATAACTCTGTAACCGAAAGCAATTAGTTTTCCTCTGAGGTCTTCAATATACCGAGCAACGGCTTCTACCACTAGTACTAGTCTTTGGTTTGTGCGGGGGTGATTGCTAGCTGATAGCATAGAAACCTCTCCCATACCCATATCCTGCTGGTAATTGAGAGTGCTGGGGGCTGAATCAAGTAGATAATTTTTGAGAGGACGACGATTCTCCCAAAAAGAGCTATCTAAAGAATCTTTTAAGGTAGGAACTGCTAAGTGATTGTGCAAATTTTCTGCATGATAGCGAAGGCTATTGTTTCTATTACCTTTTAATTTATTTCTATCTTTGCTATCATCCTCTCCTAAGTCTGTGTTAGGAGGACAAGGAGGAAGAAGTAAGGTAAATTTACTACCTTTGCCTTGTGTGGAAATAAAACTAACATCCCCTCCATGAAGTCTTGCCAAGGCTCTGGTTAATACTAATCCTAAGCCTGTACCTTCAAATTGGCGAGTTAGGGGATTTTCCAGTTGTTGAAATTTTTGAAAAATTAAATGCTGTTGATGTTCGGGTATACCTATACCAGTATCCCACACTGTAAAAGCAATCCATCCTTCCCAATAATTAATAGTTAAACCCACTTCTCCACTAGTTTGTGTGAACTTCAATGCGTTGGAGAGCAAATTCACTAACATTTGCCGTAATCTTAATTCATCGGCGATGAGTTCGTGTAAACCTGATTCGATGGTAAGGGTAAACTTATGCTCCTGATTAGTTTCTGGAGCCGGAGAATGCTTATTTTTATTGGTTTGATTATGTAAGCTACTGACTTCCTTGTAAGCGCGATCACACACTGTATGAATATTTACCGGTGCTAATGTCAATTCCATTTGCCCGGTTTCCATGCTAGTCAAATCTAAAATATCGTTGACTATGCTCATCAAATGTCGCCCACTTTGATGGATCAAACCAGCATAACGAGCTTGACGCTCATTGAGCTTTCCCAACTGTTGATCCACTAATAATCTCGATAGTCCTAACACCGCAGTTAAGGGTGTTTTCAACTCATGGCTAATACAAGAAAGGAACTCATCTTTGAGACGATTCAACTGAATCAAATCGGCATTTTTTGTTGCCAGTTCCTGACACACTTGTTTTTGTTCAGTGACATCAGTAGCTAAAACTAACCATAGAGAGTTATCTGGATTGGGTGATCGATGATTTGATTCCCCTCCCATCTGGACTATATCCAGAGGTATTTTAGCAAATTCCCAAATTCGTTCTTGGTTATCTGCCATTGTCACCACGCAAATACAAGTTCCCAGTTGATAATCCCAAAAGCAACGGTGGGAAGGGGTAGGGCTAAGTAATTTATCTGGTAAGGATTTTTCTGTAGTGACAGTGGTAACAGACTCACAGTTAGGGATAGTATTTTCTGTTGCCGCAAAAGCAATACTTTCTCTTGCTACTTGTTGACTCCCTGGGGAATGTTGTTCATGGCTGGCTAATACACCTTCTGATTGGTTAAGTATGGCTTTTATCTGTTGTCTAATACTTTCTGGATTTTTGACATTGCCTAATTGCTGCCACCAAGCCGGATTCTGCATTAACACTTTCCCAGTAGCAGTTTGCAACATCAACGGCCATGGTAATGTTTCTAACAGTTGTACTAAGGCTTTGTCTTCCAGATTAATTGGTAGTTTTGCTTTTTCTGTCGTAGTATTATCTCGATTAATCTGTTGTTGTAATACAAACTGTAGAAATCTGTCAGTATCCAACAATCCCAAAAACTTACCATCCCCATCAACTAATCCCCAATCTAGATGTCTAGCAGCTTCCTTCTTAGTAGATGAGATTAAAAAGCTTAATTGTTCTAAGCTACAGTCGGATGAGAACGTAGTTATGGGATCAATTACTTCTTTGCCCAGACTCACAATTTCTTGCTGTAAATCCAGTTCTTTCTTATCTAAATTCTTCGTTTCGGACTCTAAATGGTTTGTGTTATTTACATTAACTAATCTAGGTAAAATGCTGACAGCACGAACAACACCAATAGGCGTTCGCTGTTGGTTGAAAATAACTATACGATCGCATTGGTGTTCTTGAAACAAATTTAACACCATTGCAATAACAGACGTTTCCAAGCATCCCGGCACACCTGTAATAAATTCACACAGCGATTGATTTAGCATTGATATAAGCCTTGGGGGTTGTCATCGCTACATACATCAGCATTGGGAATAACAAGTCAAAAACACATTCTAATAACTAGTTATGGAGTATCAGCAAGCCAATGATTTGAATGTAGAAGAACTAGTTTTACTTGTTGGCTCATCCATAAATTGTACAAGTCCTCCCCTCAAATGGCTACACAAGATTCACGCTTCTATCATCCACTTATTACTATTCTTCCGAATATAGCAAGAGCTAAAACAATTATGGTTATAAACGCTCGTTTTGGAACCTTTAGGAATTATAATGATTGAGAATGCTACAATCCTTCATGTTTGTTAAAGTATCTTATAGAGGAATAAAAATAGAGAATAAATTTCTACACTATTGCCCAAAGTTCACCATGGTTATGTTAATGAATAAAGTACTTAACTTACCTCCTTGAGTAACCTTGGCGATGTTCCCATATTGATAGCTAACGAAATTTTACTATCTCTTGGGATACTCCACATCAGTAATGCAGGTACACCAAATGAATTTTTATCTATGACAGTATGATGATTTTCACAAACAAATTATTCTTCAAAATATAAAGGAATAAGTTTAAATGAAGGTATTACTTTGAAATTATCACACTCAAAATATATTAAATGGTATGTAAAACTTCAAAATGGAAAATAGTAAATTATTTTTTGTATATATGTGTAAATAATTCCTATATAATTGACATGTTAGCAGTAAGCAATTGTGGATATAAACAATAAAGAATGAATTCACCTGAAGCCTTATAGAACAGTAACGCAAAGCGTTTTTTTGAAATAAAATTCAATGAACCTAATAGAAAAGCAAAAATTAATTAGACAACTAAAGGCTGACTATCGGCATATACTTATAGATTACTTTATTAACGAGTCAGACAATTTATCAAAAATTGATAATTTTATTAATTCTTTGTTTTATGCTAATATTCCTGTGCCTAAAATTATAGAAATGCACATGGAGGTAATGGATGATTTTTCTAATCAGCTAAAGATAGAAGGAAGAGATGATGAAGTGATACTAGATTATCGATTAGTTCTCATAGATATCCTGGCTCACTTATGTGAATTGTATCGTTATTCTATGAAGAAATAAAAATAATTTTACTCACCACTTACACTTACTTTAATAAGTATAAAGTATACATCATATTAATATGATTGCAGAGCGGAGCTGATAAAACCGATTAATTAGGATAAGTCGATATAATTTGTTTTGTCGAAAATTACAAAAAATGGAGGGTAAAGTAAAAAAATATCATTTTTTCGGTCAAGATAATGTAGTTATGTTCCGTCTTCTGAAAGATAATCGGTACTGTATATGAACAAAGTCAGAAAAACCTATGTTCTTAAGCTTTATGTAGCGGGAAATACCCCAAAATCGATTAGGGCACTAAAAACTCTGAAAAATATCTTAGATGAAGAATTCCAAGGAGTTTATGCTCTCAAAATAATTGATGTACTCAAAAATCCACAGCTAGCAGAAGAAGATAAAATTTTAGCGACACCCACATTATCAAAAATTTTGCCGCCCCCAGTCCGCAAAATTATCGGCGATTTATCGGATCGAGAACGAGTACTAATTGGGCTAGATTTACTATATGAAGAATTATCAGAAGAAGATTTTGATAGTGAGTAGAGTTTAGATAATCTTGTGTATTCAAACATAGAAAAGAATACATGGGCAGCTCGAGAAATTGAGCAAGTAGCTCGCTAGATGACAGTATAGGGAGAGCAGAAGTTGGGATTGAATCGCCATGGAATAAAAAAAAGTCGGGGAACTTGAACAGTGATACCAAAAGTTAGAAAGGAAGAAGACCCTGTTGATGAAGTTAAACGAGACGGTGCCGTGGTCATAATTTCGTCCGATTTTAGAACAAGTGCATGACAAGGCCAGAAAAAAAAATGCTGGGCGAAAGCCCATAGATGCAATACTCATGTTAAAAATGCTTGTGCTGCAACAATTGTAGAACATATCATGAGTGATGAAGAACTGGAGTACCAGGTCAATGACCGACTATCGTTCATGAGATTTTTGGGCTTGGGACTAGCAGAATCAATACCAGATGCAACTACAGTTTGGTTATTTCGGCAGCAGTTCAAGCAGCAGGGTCTTATTGAAGAACTGTTTGAGTAATTTGATAGCTAGCTGAGATCCCAAGGCAACCAAGCTAAGGAGGGTCAAATAGTAGATGCCACAATGATTTCAGTTCCCAAGCAGCATAATACTAAGGAAGAGAAGCAAAAACTTGCCCTAGGATCAATTCCCGAAAGTTGGCAGCAAAAGCCTCATCGCTTGTCCCAGAAGCATACCGATGCTCCCTGGACAAAAAAGAATGGTCAGAGTTCCTTTGGTTATAAAAACCACATCAGTATCGATGTGGAGTAGGTTTTTATTGGTTGCTATGAAGTCACGGATGCCTCAATGCATGATTCCCAAGTGTTAGAGGCACTGTTGGATGACCAAAACCAGGGGGAAGAGGTTTGGGCACATAGTGCCTATCGTAATGAATCTATTGAATGGATTCTACAGATTTTACAATTGCTCAGTCACATTAATGAACGAGCCTACGGCAATCATCCATTGACTGCAAAACAGAAAGAAGATACTCGAGAGCGTTCTCAAGTCAGAGCAAAGGTCGAACACGTTTTTGGTCACTGGGTTAATGAAATGGGAGGCAAGTTAATGGGTTCCATTGCTAAGGAGTCAGTCAAGGCAACTCTTCTAGTGAAGAATTTAGTCTACAACATCAAACGTTATGGATTTTGGGAGAATAAAAATCCTAAAGCTGTGGGATAATTGGGTCTAAATTGGCTCTGTTAAGCCATATTTCAACTATAAATCGTTTCGGTTGAGCTATTTTTTGCTCAATTTCACTTTCTTGTAGTTCTTCTAACCCCCTCTGATTACCTAAGACTAGATTAATCGAGGTGCCCACATAAAAATAGGTGCAATTTCCATTGATAAGAAACAGAAAATGAGCGAACAAGAAAAATCAGTAGAAAGCGAGAAAA
>CBZS010000123.1 GCA_000613065.1 Richelia intracellularis
TTTTATCTAAATTTTTCCCTACTACCTCAATTCCACTAAAACGCTGGGGTCTACCTGTTAAATGACGGGGTAAATTTAAATCTAAGAACTCTGTTGGGGGAATACCCGCAACGAAATCACAGAAAAGACTTCTACCATCATTAACATCAAAAACTGCCTTGGCACGGCTGACATCACCGTAAGCACCGTGAATTGTTTCATACCAAAATTCCTCGAGACTGTCTTCATCTACAACTTGACCCTCTGTAACAACTCGCCATAAATTTGCCGATAAATCAGTTTTATTTGGGATTCCGGGAATAATTTCATCAGCCCAATGGTGATATTCAGAGTCTTTTATCTGATCAGTTAAAACAGCTACTTTCCGGTGGGGAAAGTACTCTAATAATCCTGATAAACTCCCTAATTCTAAATAAAAACCTAGCTCAATATAAACTAAATTTGCTGATGGTATTTGCTGGGTAAACTCAACTTCTTCGCCATCACGAAAAACCTGTATTTGGTGAAATTCAGCACGAATTATGGTTTGATCTATGGGGACATCTCCAGTCCCAGGACTGAAATAAATAATACTGTCATCACCAACAGATGCCACATCTTGTATCTGCTGACGAATCCAAGCAGTTTTTCCTGAACCAGGAAAACCTGCAACAACGGTAATTTCAGGTACATTCATACATAATGATAATCGTTATTGTGTTAATTCAACCAGAATATTTGGAATTTACGCTTATTTAAGCTCAGAAGATTAACCCAAGATACCTAGTAGTGACTGCGACTATCTTAATTGTCAAGTGGTAAGCGGAGCGAGGCATGCGGAAGGCTTATCACTTTACCATTGATATAATATTAGTAGGATCGCATCCTCTCGTAGGTCGGGTGAAACGTAGTGGAACCCAACACATAATATGAGACAAACAAACATTATTCTTGACACAGAATATTAAATTGCAACACGTACAATTAATCTTTTTAGGATGAAGATATCTTGGATATTCTAACTTAATTCAAAACTTAATGTTGGGTTGCGCTTTGCTCCACCTAACCTACAAGTAATTGCGATTCCACTAAATATAACTCATCGACATGTGACGATACCTCATACCTCAAACAGGCTAAATCCTATTTTTATTATTTTTATTTTTATAAGTAAAGATTTAGCCTTTCCTTAGGCGTTGAGCAAACAATAAATAGGATACAAAGCCCTCAATTTATCGATAGAGTAGTAATTCTAAATTATTCATTCTAAATTCTCCTTGAGCTAACCTTGTGTAGGTTCAATGCTGAGAATTTGGCCATTTTTATCATCTGTCAAAATGTATAGTCTGCCATCAGGACTTTGACGTACATGCCTCACTCTTCTACCAATAGGAATAGATTCTTCTCTAATAATATTGCTGTTT
>CBZS010000124.1 GCA_000613065.1 Richelia intracellularis
AATAGGCTCTAAAATTTGAGAATTAGCTTCCCCTGGATTAGAGCAGTCTGCGATCGCACACCTTTCTACCCGAATCGGTGTTTGCTTTAACTCAGTTTGTAAAGTTTGACACCGATAACTATTGTCTCCTCCTTCTGTACCATTTTGAGTGCGGTTCAAAACCATAAATGAACACTCATGTAAAGGTAACTCTCCCAAAGCTTCCCGTGCAATTTGATATAGCTTGATATGCGCTTCTCCCCACACAGCATTAGCCTCTGGACGGCGCACAAACAAGACAAAATCCGCTTCATGGCGTAGGGTTTGGATCAAGCGTTCAGCATCAATTAAGTT
>CBZS010000125.1 GCA_000613065.1 Richelia intracellularis
TAAAATCCAAAATTGGTTATGATAGCGTTTGTCGCAGTGGATGATAGTATGCAAAGACAGCGATCGTTATTAGCTCTAATTTTAGTTTTGTTAATTGCCTCGTTGGCAATAATTATTAGCCCTTTCTTCCCTTTGGAGTTGGGGTTGGATTTGAAAGGTGGTTCTCAGTTGACAATTCAGGTGAAAACAACACCAGAAATTAAGGAAATCACCGAAAAAGAATTAGAAGCGGTACAAAAGGTTGTAGAAGGTAGAATTAATGCTTCTGGTGTAGCGGAACCATTAATTCAAGCTGTAGGTAGCGACCAAATTTTGGTTCAACTACCAGGTGTGGATAACCCTGAGGAAGCAGAACGCCGACTCAAGGGGACAGCACAGTTAGAATTTCGCCAACAAAAGCCTGACACAGAAGCTCAATTATTTGCTTTGCGAACCCTGAGGGGACAACTCCAAACTAAGCAGCAGGAATTAGTCACTCAGAAAAATGAGGCTAATCCTGAAGAAGTTGATAAAAATAAAGCTGACTTAGAAAAAAATAAACAGGAAATTAAAGAATTATTTGCTAGTACAGAACCTCCACTGAGTGGGAAATTACTAGATGATGCCTATGGGGAACCAACCCAAGGAAGTAATTGGAACGTGGCTATTCGCTTCAAACCCCAGGGTGGAGATCTGTTTGCCGAGTTAACTAAACAATTGGCTGGTACTGGACGTAGTATTGGTATTTTTCTCGATGATGAATTAATTAGTTCTCCCACCGTAGGACCAGAATTTGCTAGTGCTGGTATTACAGGTGGTGCGGCGATAATTACCGGTACATTTACAGCACAGGAAGCACAGGATTTAGGTATCCAATTAAAGGGTGGTTCTTTACCCGTACCCGTAGAAGTTGTGGAAATTCGTACCGTGGGTGCGACCTTGGGACAAGATAGTATTCAACGTAGTATATACGCTGCTTTAGGTGGTTTAATACTAGTTTTAATCTTCATGATAGTTTACTATCGACTACCGGGAGTAATAGCTAATGTATCTTTGATAATTTACTCAATTTTGACCTTGGCTTGCTTTATGTTCCTAGGTGTAACTCTCACGTTGCCAGGTATAGCAGGTTTTATCCTCAGCATTGGTATGGCTGTGGATGCCAACGTGTTAATTTTTGAACGCACTAGGGAAGAATTACGTGCAGGGAAATCCCTATACCGTTCCGTAGAATCTGGCTTTTACAGAGCCTTTTCCAGTATCTTAGATAGCAATGTCACCACCCTGATTGCCTGTGCAGCCCTATACTTTTTGGGTTATGGTTTAGTCAAAGGTTTTGCTGTAACTTTGGCGGTAGGTGTGGTTATTAGTATGTTTACTGCTATTACCTGTAGTCGCACTTTAATGTTTCTTGCAATCTCAATCTCTAGTCTCCGTAAATCAGAACTCTTCTGCCCTAACTTGCCCACTTCTAAACCAGCAGAGGTGGCAAAATGAAATTACATATTAATAAATGGCGATCACTTTGGTGGAGTATTTCGGCTGCAATTATTTTAGCTGGAATCATTTCTATGGTGATTTCTTGGCAAACCACTGGTTATCCCCTCCGTCCCAGTTTAGATTTTGTTGGTGGAACCAGATTACTGTTGGAGAGGGATTGCAGTGAGGCTGATAACTGTAATAAGCCCATTGATATTAATTTGGTGCGAGATATTGCCAAGAAACAGGGTTTGGGCGACAGCAGTATCCAAATTATTGCCGATAAGGACACAGGAAAAGACAATGGGGTATTAATTCGTACTAAAACCCTAGATGTAGAAAAAAGGACTCAACTAAAAGATACCCTCAGTGCTAAAATTGGCTTCTTTGACTCCAGCAAGAATCAAATTGATACTGTTGGTCCAACCCTAGGAAGGCAATTATTCACCACAGGAACTACAGCCTTAATAGTTTCTTTTATTGGTATTGTTCTTTACCTTGGGTTCCGTTTCCAGTGGGATTACTCAGCTTTTGCGATCGTGGCGACTTTCCACGATTTACTGATGACTGTGGGTATTTTCTCCATCTTTGGTTTGTTGTTTGGCATGGAAGTCGATAGCCTATTCATTGTCGCTCTATTGACAATTACAGGCTTTTCTGTGAACGACACTGTAGTTATCTACGATCGCATCCGGGAAAATGTCAAAACCCATGAGAATGTTTCTTTTAATGAGATTGTCGATGATGCGGTTAATCAAACCATTGTCCGATCTATCAACACTACATTAACTACATTACTGAGCTTAATTGCTATTTTTCTCTTTGGTGGCGAAACCTTAAGAAACTTTGCCTTGGCGTTGATTATTGGTTTTACCATGGGTGCTTATTCCAGTATTTTTATTTCCAGCACCCTCCTAGCTTGGTGGCGACAACATAAAGGTGAATCTACCATTACCCCCTCTAATCCAGAAACTATTGACGCACCTGTAGATAATTCATAGAATTGCTAGCCATGCATTCACCAGAAAAATCTCCATCAACAGATGTAAACATGGCAAGTAGCGATCCTGCTTTTGCTCAACAGGTGCAAAAGTTACATAACTTGACAATCTATGGTAGATGGTTATTTGTCAGCTGCTTGTGGCTGACAATTGCACCATTTTATCTGTGGAGACTCAGGGAAGAAATATTACTGTGGCGGCAATATTTTACATGGGTTGCGGTGCGATATGCTCTGTACCATCATCCTTTAGCTACCTTGGCTTTAGCTAGTTGTATCGGGATGACAGCAGCAGTCTTAATTTTGCAAAGCCGCAATATTATCTTTGGTATACCATCATCAGAATTAAAACAGCTCGAAAAGAAGGTTTGGCAAATTCGTCAACAAGGAGAAAGCCACCCCCTCTGGAAGTGGATTAATAATTAAATAAATATGGAAATATAAAAATTAAAATTGTTTATTATATATATAGATAAATCAAGGTTTTTAGACAATTGATAAAATCCACTCACTGGGTCAATTATATGAATAATGCTCAGATTTTGTTTAGCGATCGCAAATCAGAGATAGACATTCAGGAATTACAACAACTCTTTAATTTGGCAGCTTTCTGGGCAAAAAACCGCAGTTTGGAGGATCTGAATCTTGCTATTAGTAATAGCAATCCTGTCATCGCAGTCTGGGATAGAAAACAACTGATTGGCTTTGCCAGGGCAACATCCGATGGTGTTTACCGTGCCACCATTTGGGATGTGGTAATTCATCCAAAATATCAAGGTAGTGGCTTAGGAAGTAAATTAGTAGAAACTGTTTTAAGCCACCCTTGTATACATCGAGTTGAAAGAGTTTACTTGATGACAACCCACCAACAACGCTTTTACCAGCGCATTGGGTTTCAACCAAATTCTAGCAGTACCATGGTTTTATACAACCAATCTAATTTAGGTTCTCTGAAAGTTGGGGAAATTAAACTGCAAGAAACCCTTGGGGGATAGAAACCTGTAATCTAGTAAATTCCTCAGCTTTTTCAGCAATGGGATAGGGAACTATTTCCAGTGTTCCTCCCATAAATTCTAAAATTGTCTGGCTTATTAATATTCTCATACCCGGTGAAATAGCTACTTCTTGCTCTTGGGGTACATGCTGGTGTAGGTAATCAATGGGTTCACTCTCAGGAATCGCTGCTTCGGGAACATCCAACCAGATATAAATCATATTATTGTTAGAACCACCTTTGGTAGAAATATGAATACTACCTTCTTCCATATTTAGAATGGCTGTGTCTAGCAAATTTACTACTACTTGTCGCAACCAATAAGCGTCAGCCAAAACATAAACATCCGTATCAGGAACTATTACCTGTAGAGGATAGTTACGATTTTCTGCCAACATATAAATAATTTTATGTACATTCTCTAATACCTCAGCTAAGGGTATAGAGGTAATGTTTAACTCGTTAGTACCATGTTCAGTTCTAGCAATTAGAAGAATTTCATCAATTAATTTCAATAATTTTAATGCTCTTTCATGGGCTTGTGATATAAATTCTCGCTCTTCTTCAGGACTATCACATAAATCGGACAAAATTAACTGGTGCAATCCAATCAACCCATTTAAGGGAGAGCGTAATACGTGGGTAGTTCTAGCTAAAAACCCTGACTTAAATTGGCTCATTTCCTTCGCCATCTGATAAGCCATTTGAGTTTGCTGTATCTGCTTCTGTAACTCTATTTTATGGCTGTTGTTGTCAGATCCTCTCCTGTTAGAACTATCCACATTCTGGGAATGTCCCATAATTCTTTGAATAACTATTCCCAGCCCAACTCCTGCTCCTAAATATACCCAATTAATCCAATTCATATAGTTTTTGGTTAATTATCAATTCATTTATCGACCATTAATATTGGAAGCAAAGTTCCACGAAATTAGGAAAGAATGCCATGGGGAATACCCATGAATCATAACTTCTCAAATAGAATATATTCATTAACACTGGTATTATTAATACATCTAAATTAATAATTTAACTCAGTATAAATTCAGGGTTTAAGCCTAAAAATATAGATTTTATAGAAATAGTAATATTTATTACGTAATAATTATAACTTGATTTTCCCTTGACGCAAAACCTGCCAACTCCCTTCACTTTCCCATTGAGTTACAGTAGAAGCGAAACCACTACCTAATGGTTCCTTATGCCCTTCCATTGGTTTGAAGGTAAGAACTTGGGGAAAAGCGTTATTAATTGCCACCATAGTTTGTAAAGCCGTTTGCCCAGATAAATTAGCACTGGTAGTTGCTAAAGGTCCTGTTTGTACCAAAATTTGTTGAGCTATCGCACTATCAGGAACGCGAATACCAATGGTAGTTGGATTCATGGGGTTCATTACTGGGGGGACTTTTGTAGAAGCGGGCAATACTAAAGTCAATGCTCCAGGCCAGTATTTACGTGCTACTTGTCGCCAAATCTCATACTCAGTATCGCTTCCTTGCACAAAAGACCATAAGTCATTGGCGCTAGCTGCCATGAGGATTAAAGGCTTATTCTGACTGCGTTGCTTGGCAGTAAAAAGAAAATCAGCCTTTTCTGGTAAAGCCGCGAGAGCAGGAACAGTATCCGTAGGAAAGCTGACTAACTTACCAGCGATCGCACCAGCGATTAATTCAGCAGTACTAACTTGACTCATGGTTTCGGGGAATATTGATAGTTGGTAGCTATTAGTTGTTAGTTATTCTATCTCGCCTGCTCTCCTCACTCCTAACCTGTGCAGTAGCGAAACGTTCAATTCCAGCTAAATCATTATGAATCTGAATGTTATGATAACTACCTTGCTGTTCCAATAATTCTCTTACCATACCCGCTTGACCAGCCATCATTTCCACTAGCCACAACCCCCCTGGACGTAAATAGGTGGGGGAAACATTAATCAAATGGTGAATACAATCTAATCCAGATTTTCCACCATCTAAAGCTAAATGAGGCTCATGTTGTCTTACTTCTGGTTGCAAAGTTGGCACAGTTCCACTAGGAATATAGGGTGGATTAGAGACCATGCCACAAAATTGACCTTTAAGAAATTCTAGGGGTTGCCACCAAGAGCCTTGGTAAAATTTGATTTTATCGATAAACCTATAATTTTCAGCATTTTGTCGCGCGATCGCTAAGGCATCATTAGAGTAATCCACAGCATAAATGATAGCTTGGGAAAAAGCATCAGCCAATCCCAAAGCGATAGCACCACTACCAGTCCCTAAATCGGCCCAATACCCTTGATTTAGAAGTAAATCCTCCCCAAATTCTTGAGCCATTGTAACCGCTAAATCAATCAAATACTCAGTTTCTGATCTAGGAATTAACACCCCAGGAGAAACTCTAAGTTGAAATTGTCTCCAGGGAGTTATCCCAGTAATATACTGTACTGGCAACCGTTCCGTGATTCGTCTTTGCCACAGTAAATCTAATTCCTCAAAGGGCAAATTCAAGGTAATTTGTGACCATTCCTTAAAAGACTGCAAACGGATTGCCAAACGCTCTAAACCAGCTACTTCCAGTAATAACCAATCAACTTCTTTAGGTGAAACATTAGCTGCGATCGCAGCTTTAATAGCTTTGTCTCGCCAATGCCAAAGCTGTAAACCAGAAACGAAAAACTGCTTTCCTACCATGCCTTAACGCTTGGGTTTAGGAGGTGTAGCATTACTATTTTTCTGCATTTGATTAATAAATTGCAAACTATCAGAAGGGGGAACCAAAAAGACTTGACTCAACCACGCATCATTTTTCTTGCGTAAGACATTGAGTACCCCATCAATATCACCTACTTCTAGTTTGGCTTTGGGGTACTTCTTCTTTACTTGTTGTAACAAACCCTGTGCATCTTTTTTACTAAAATACAAGGGAATAATTTCTTTCTGATCGGATTTACGTTTGATTGACACATATCCTTGACCTTCCGCGCTAATCATAAACAGAGGCACGCTGACAAATTTGTCAACTTTTCTTCCTTGCTGCTTCAACAAAGCTATTGCCCCTTTGATATCTTCTTGTCCAGGTTGAAAAGCAAACTTCAGACTATTAGTATCTTTGTTACTTTCACGAAACTTTTTGTAAATATCTCCCAATCCCACAGCCGTAATCCTTAGTTCCTTAATCATGGCTGCCATTTTGGGTTCTTGGTTTTTTTCTTGCCGCAGCTGATTCATAAAGGATTGAGCTTCTTGACCATCCATAAACACTTGGGTATAGGCTGACCCTGGTTTACCATCTTTACCTGGTAAACGACGAGTCAATGGCAAGCCCTTATTATTAGTAATTAGAAAACAGGGTGTGTCATTTAATTTCTTGACTACCTCGGCTTCCGACAATGCTAGCACTGGAGCACTGGCAATCAGTGCAGGTGCTATTAGAGCTGTTCCTGCTAAACCCAATGTCGTACCACAGTGAACCAATGATTTCATAACCACTCCTAGCATTAATATTTATTAATTGAGTTAGAGAATTTGTTGAATTATATATGTATGTCACAAAACAGTTGTAGTTAATTGTATGTTTTTGAGCAATAGACTGTTTTGTTTTGGTGTTTGATTATCAAAGTTCTGTAAAACTCGGCGTTGCTGAATCAGGGGATGAATTAGCGTTTCAAACCATTGATAAATCGTTGAAAATTTAGTGAAATCATCCCCTGATTCAGCAACGCCTAAAACTCTAGTCCATACAGAAACATTTCAGTCAGCTTTGACCTCAGTTGTTACTCTCCCTAAGGAATATTATCGTTACTAGAACTATCTTCTTGGTCATATGCCCTCAAAAACAAAGATAAACAATGCCATTCTAATCCTCTTTTTCTAAGATGAATGACTTCAACAATCAAAAAACAGTTCCACTCACCATCAAAGCTAAAACATTTTTTATACCATTTATTTTTTAAATTCTTTACATTGTAGCAATCTTAATACAGAGCTAATAAGCTCAAAGGTTACTTAAAACTATGGTAAGAACGTAAAAGTAATTTAACTTATACGTTTGTATAAAATAAGGATTGTTGTCTAAGTGTACTTAAAGAGAGATTATTCTCATAACAGATATTTGTATATCCTAATAAGATTAGGCATAAATTAATTTTTTCTAAAATTTGCCCCTAGATATCTAAACTAATATCTAGGGGCTCAAATTATATCGGGATGACAGGATTTGAACCTGCGGCATCCTGCTCCCAAAGCAGGCGCGCTACCAAGCTGCGCTACATCCCGTAAAGATAAATTAGAATAGCAAGTAACTCTTAAATCTAATCACACTAGTATGTGTCACTATTTAAAGGTGCTACATAATCATGTCCTAGAAAGGGATTATATCATGCTTTGAAAGTTTATGCTAGTTGACCAAGGAACTGTATTGAATCCAAATCTTAATTACAAAACACAAATGAGTAAATTTAGTGTGGATACCAAAACATTCCCTTAATTCCTTCTGGATCGGACATAAAACCCAAGCCTTGATAAAATTCAACAACATGAGGGTCTGCAAACAGAGTTACATTGCTGATTTCCTCGGTCCTGAGTTGTTTCAGAACATATTTCATTAGTGCTTTGCCCAGTCCTTTACTTTGATATTCTGGATGGACTACCACATCCCAAATTGTGGCATTAAAAGCGTGATCTGATGTAGCACGGGCAAAACCGATTAATCGTTTTTGAGTACCACGTACTTGCCACATAGAGGCGACAAGGAAACTATGCTCAATGGCTTTTTTTACCTTGCGTAGTGGACGGCGTGACCAACCCACTGCATCACATAGTTCTTCCAGCTCATACAAATCTATTTCTCGTTCCGTACTAAATACAATAGGAGTGCCACCAGCTCTGTTATTGGCTGTAGCATTTACTTTTTCTTCAACAGACGTATTTTTTGTCGTATTGACTGCTTCGGGGTTGCTAAACCAAGCTTTCCAAAAACCCATGCCAATATGGTTCGGGTAGTACAAATAAACTAGTGAATATTGAAAGAATATCTATCAACGTGTGACCTATCTGGGTGCTCTTATTTTTACTACACCATAGTAAACTAGTGCGGAAAAATGTTAGCGTTAGCAGTTGGGTTCGCGTTGATATGACATCAATCATTTTCAACTTTAGCACTTTGTTGTAGAAACTAGGAGAAATTGACCAAATGCCTGGGATTAAATTGCAAATTGGCAAGAAGTCTACCTATAACTTTGACATTGATGGTGCCACGGGATAGATCAACAGGCTAGATTTGTAAGGCGGACTTCGAAATAGCCAGGGGGCAGGTTTCGCCTAAGCGCAGTCCCAGGGTGTAGAAGGGATGAAAATCCTACTTAGGTAATTGATGGTGAAAGTTTTTCATCTGAACTGCCTTCTTAAAAACACTAGTGTTACTTACGTCGCGAACAATGGTTTCAGGTTTAGAATCGTCTACCCTAGAACTTTTAAAGCGTTTCAATCGCTCGTTCCCTCAGTTTTATGAGCAGTTCGTTAGTAGCGAAATCCAGTTGGAAAATCTACGCCTAGCTTATCGCCTTTACAAAGTTCAGCAAGCTGTAATTGAATTTAAACCTGAGGGGAATAAAAGTGCTTTACATTTTGCTTACCGCAACCAGTCTTTTTTGTTAAGTGATGTATTTGGTGTGCTGGCTGCTTATGGTTTAACTATCCATAGTCTAAGTTTATATGGGCAAATTAAGCGACCAATGTTAGTGTTTGTGAAATGATTAGTGTCTCGTAGTGGCAAGGCTCTAACGGAGAAAACTTCAGAAAATTTCTGTCGGGCGATTCGTGAGGCTTTGGGAGCCAGGTTTGAAGTTGAAGAAATGCTAGCGGTAGAGTTTAATCTCAATTTAGGATTAAAACAGGTAGAAATTGAATTTTATGTCGATCCAGTTTTTCATCTACCTGCTTTGGTGATTGAGGCAAGTAATCAGCCGGGATTATTCTACAAAGTTATGCACGCTGTTTGGCAAGAAGATCTGTTGGTTGTCAATGCTAATTTATTGGTTTGGCGAGGACGTACCTGTTTGATTCTCTATTTGCTAGGACCAAATGAAAATATGATTCCGGAGTATTTGGGTCACAAAATAGCTGAGGGGGTAAGGTACAGGCGAATGAATTCGTGAAAATAGTTACAAATTATGAAGAAATGAATTTATAAACTAATCGCTTTTAATTGCGAACGCTCATCTTTAATTTTTATTTTCAAAATCTGTCTATTTAGGGATACGGCTTCGTAAGGTTAGGATAGAAGTATGGCAACCAAAGAAATATTAGGCGTTCCCCACGTCTATGAATTGACATCTCCCACTTCCTCCCGCCTCACTTTGGTATTTATTCATGGTTGGCTAAACAGTCGTGGATACTGGCAGCCTGTTATTTCTCGGGTGTCAGACAGTTTTCAATGCCTATCCTATGATTTGCGTGGTTTTGGTGAATCTCAGTGCTCAATAAATAATAATTTTAGGCGTAAATCAAATGACATGGTAATGACAGTTGATTATGGTAGTACGGCTATAAATACTTTTAATTCTGCTTATACTCCTGCCAAGTATGCTTGTGATTTAGAAATTTTGCTGGAAGAGTTAAATATAGAAGCTGCCTGGTTAATTGGTCACTCTTTGGGAGGAACAATCGCTCTATGGACTGCTGCTAAGTTAACAAATTTGGTTCACGGGGTAATTTGTGTCAATGCAGGTGGGGGTATTTATCTCAAGGAAGCTTTTGGACAGTTTCGCACTAATGGGCAAAGATTTTTGCAAATCCGTCCCCGGTGGTTGTCCCAGTTACCTCTAATTGATTTGTTGTTTGCCAGAAATAATGTAGTTCGTCCTCTAGAAAGGTATTGGGCACGTCAACGGGTGATTGATTTTGTAGTTGCGGATCCAGAAGCTGCTTTAGGAGCATTATTGGATTCAACTACGGAGGAGGAAATTAATTATTTGCCACAGTTGGTTTCTCAGTTAAAGCAGCCTGTATATTTTTTAGCTGGTGCGAATGATACGGTGATGGAACCAAAGTATGTCCGCCACCTAGCGAGTTTTCATACTTTGTTTGACTATTGTGGGGATAATGTGATCGAAATTCCTGATTGTGGACATTTGGCAATGTTAGAGCAGCCAGATGCAGTTGCCGATCATATTCGTTTTCTGGTAAACCAGCATGAGTTGAGAGTGAAGGAGTGAGGATTTTTAGTTGTTTAGTTGACGATTGGTAGTTATTCTAACTCTCCACACTCCCCACACTAACGACACCCCTCCTGTCCCTTGTTCCTTCTATAATTCATACAGTTCCATAACTTTATTCAATGACAAGCGAGAATGCACTCCGAGACTCATGGGAGAAGTATGTCCTTGCTCAAAATGTTCTGCGGCTGCACAGCCAATCATGGCAGCGTTATCCGTACAAAATTTGAGGGGAGGAAAGATTACCCGTAGGTTATGCTTAGATGCTGCTGCAGTAAGATGACTTCTTAAGGCACTATTGGCAGCTACTCCTCCACCAACGGCAATGGTTTCTAAACCATAATCTAGGGCACAGGCGATCGCTCTTTTGGTTAATGCTTGGGCTACAGTATTCTGAAAGCTGGCAGCAATATCTGTTACTGGCAATGGAGTATCTTTTGCTTCTAATTGTTGCACCAGTCGCAAAACTGCTGTTTTTAAACCGCTAAAACTAGTATCATAGGGATGAAAGCCACCTTCAGCTAGGGAAATTCTCCCCTCTGGCAAAGTAAAGGCTTTTGTATTCCCCTCTTGTGCTAGTTTGTCAATGATGGGTCCGCCGGGATAACCCAATTGTAATAATCGCGCTACTTTGTCAAAGGCTTCCCCAGCAGCATCATCACGGGTTTCTCCTAAAGTTTGGTAATCTCCACATTTTTTCACATGGATTAAGCTCGTATGTCCCCCAGACACCAATAAACTTAAGAAGGGTGGTTCTAAGGTGGGCTCGGTTAAATAGGTGGCGTAAATATGACCTTCCAGATGGTGCACACCTAAAAATGGCTTCCCATGTACCATAGCTAAGGTTTTTCCCGCAGTTGTCCCCACTAATAATGCTCCTACTAAACCAGGAGCACAAGTTGCTGCGATCGCATTAATTTCTCCCCACCCTAATTTTGCCTCTGACAGTGCTTGCGCGATGGCTGGATTAATGGTTTCTAAATGTTGACGGGATGCCACCTCTGGAACTACCCCACCATAACATTGATGAATTAAGATTTGTGAACTTACTACACTGCTACAAACGTGACAATTCTTAACAATTGCCACAGCAGTTTCATCACAACTAGTTTCTATTGCTAATAAGGTTGCCATTGCCAGATTAATACCCCATTAAAATCACAATTTGGTTGAGAAGCTTTAACTTTTATTTACTTAAACTTTACTGCTCCCCCAGGCAAGAGTATGATGGCTTGGAAGTTATATCAATGAACAAGCTGTACAAGCCGCTTCGTTTTGTACAAAAAACTTTTTGTTCCGTAATACAAGGAAACAATTCCATGCGTCGATTGTTTGCTGTAGCTTTAGCAATTTGTCTCTGGTTCAATTTTGCCC
This sequence comes from Richelia intracellularis, assembly GCA_000613065.1. GTDB lineage: Bacteria > Cyanobacteriota > Cyanobacteriia > Cyanobacteriales > Nostocaceae > Richelia > Richelia intracellularis_B. The sequence continues at coordinate 12,022 of CBZS010000125.1, forward strand.
CCCCTGCGAAAGCTCTAGGGGCAGACCTAGTACCTTGCAGTGAGTCTCCTGCCTTCCAGGAGCGTGCTGCTAACGCCCGTAATACCACCGCCGACCCCATGTCTGGCAAAAAACGGTTCGAGCGTTATTCCCAAGCTCTCTGTGGTCCCGAAGGACTACCACACCTAATTGTGGATGGTCGTTGGGAACGTGCAGGTGACTTTATGATTCCTGGTTTGATGTTTCTCTACATAGCTGGATGGATTGGTTGGGTAGGTCGCGCTTACCTAATTGCCATCAGAGGTAGCAATGCCGAACAGAAGGAAATCCAAATCGATATCAATTTGGCTTTGCCCATTATGTTCTCTGGTTTTGCCTGGCCTGCTGCTGCTATCCAAGAGCTTCTCTCTGGAAAATTAACTGCTAAGGAATCAGAAATTACTGTTTCCCCCCGTTAAACCAAAATTTTTCGTTGTCAACCTACTTGTTTTGGAGGTTAATTAATGGACAAGCAAGGCCCTTTTTTTAAGTTTCTTTGCACCGCCCCTGTGATTACTACAATTTGGATGTTTATCACCGCTGGTATTTTGATTGAATTTAATCGCTTTTTCCCAGATTTACTTTTCCACCCATTGTAAACTAGGAAAAAGTCTGTTGAGAATGTTTATTGAGTCAATATACTACTAGAAATAGATAGGTCAAACTTCAACTCCGTGAGTTATCTATAAATCTTGAAGTATTTTGTCTAGTAGACAGTTAAAGTATGCTTTAAAACTCGTGGTGCTATCATTAGCATCCGGGTTTTATTTTGAGAAAAAATAGGTTAATTTAATTAAATTTTTTAAAGTTAGTGGTTATAAAGTCAGCGCAGCAACGATTATTATTAAGATGAAAGAATGCCAACATTTTATCTAGAGGCAAACATAAAATATGGCGCAAGCAGTAGATGCATCCAAAAATCTAGCTAGCGATCCCAGAAATCGGGAAGCAGTTTTAGCCGCAGGAGGAGATCCTCAAATCGGGAATCTCGAAACTCCAGTCAATGCGTCTCCCCTGATCAAGTGGTTTATTAGTAATTTACCTGCCTATCGTCCTGGCTTAACTCCATTTAGAAGGGGCTTAGAAGTTGGCATGGCTCACGGTTACTTTATTTATGGCCCATTCTTGCTATTAGGTCCATTACGTAATGATCCTAATGCTACCTTGGCTGGTTTGTTAGAAGCTGTCGGCTTGGTAATTTTGCTTACAGGAGCATTATCTCTATATGCCAATAGCAATCCTGCAAAACCCCTAGCGAATGTTACTGTAGCGAATCCTCCCATGGATGCCTTCAATTCTAAGGAAAGCTGGAATAATTTTGCCAGTGCTTTCTTAATTGGTGGTATTGGTGGTGCAGTTACTGCATTCTTCCTCTGTAGCAACCTAGGGCTGATTAAAGGTCTCATTGGCTAAACTGTAAATAACCTTACTATTAAGGCAATTGTGGGTTGGCTATAGCTGCCCTACTTAACACGTAATGTACACAAAGGAATTCAGGGTTTGTAATTCTGATGCCTTTGTGTACTTTTGCTTATCCACAAAAAATGCCAGTAGTCAGGACAGTTAGGAAGTTTTTCTGTTGTCCTAACCAATATTTCCCATTGCGATAAAATTAGGAATCAGATGATTGAAATAGTGCTGATTCAATATCATGCAAGGTTGTGTCGAAGTCATCATTGACAATTTGTAAATCAAATTCATGGGCAACTTGAATTTCTTCTTGGGAGCGCATTAAGCGACGAGCGATCGCAGTATCAGAATCTTGTGCCCGACTACGTAATCTTTTCTCCAGTTCTTCTACTGATGGCGGTAGTATAAAAACGCTGAACATATCGGGGAAAGCTTTGCGAATTTGCTTCGCTCCCTCTACTTCAATTTCTAGTACCACCGATTTGCCAAGATTGATTTTATTGAGTACGGATTGCTTTGGTGTACCGTAATAATTGCCCGCAAATTCAGCCCATTCTAAAAACTCTCCTTGGGCAATCAATTGCTCAAATTTTTGGTGACTAATAAAATAGTAATCCTTGCCATCTAATTCTCCAGCACGTGGGGAACGGGTAGTAGCAGATACTGAATAATATAATTCTGGATGCCGTTGGAGTAGCGATCGCATTAAAGTACCTTTGCCCACACCGCTAGGACCAGTGAAAACAATTAATTTCCCTGGGGACAGTTGTTTTTGAGTAGTAGCACCACTATGACTAGATAAAGCTTGTATCATCCGCTCAACCTGTAAATCACCAATAATAAAACCTGCTTCCTGAGTCACTTGTCATTTGAAGGATTAGGTAGCTGGGGTTTGTAAGATAACTCTGACATTCAGATCTTACTGCGGATGGAGGGAAAAGAAAGCAGTTATATTCACTAAAAGAAGAAATCATTAAATAATTCATAATTAACAATATAATTTATTTGTAAAAAAACAGGTAACTATGTGCCTGGATGCTTATCAATACAAGTACTGATAAGAATGTTAATTATGAATCAGCAATGTTGTTAAATAATGAATATTAATTATCTACAGCATGATGGTCGCGGGCAATCACAAAGCGATTAGCGACCGTTTCTGGCTGAATAGCAGAGAGAACGACATGGCTGGAATCGGTAATAATTACAGCCCTAGTCCGACGACCATAAGTTGCATCAATCAGATGACCTTTTTCTCGCGCATCACTAATGATGCGTTTAATAGGTGCAGACTCTGGACTGACAATGGCAACTACTCGGTTGGCAGATACGATATTGCCGAAACCGATGTTGATTAGCTGAATGTCCATAAGAAAATGATGGCAAACGCAGTGTGGGGTAGATACGCGACGAATCGCGTTTTGATAAGTGACTATTTTCTAATGTTATCCCTAAAAAATTGGAGTTACAACGATTTATTTCGTTTCATTGAGTCTCATTCCATTTTTAGTAATTTTCACTAAGTAAAGCAAATCTCAAGAGGGAGTATCAAGTTAAATATCAGTGATAGCTTGCTTGAAATATCAGTTAACGTTTTTCTTCCCTACCTTCGATATCGTATTAGCTTGAGTTACAGCTTGCCACTTTTCTCGTAGTTGGCGAAAATCCACCGTTTGCCTTCCATAACGCCATTGGACATATGCTTTACAAATTTCATCAATGACTTCGGCTACTTGGGGCTCGTGGTGCTGGAAGGAAGAGTTGGCATATTCTAAAGGAGTTTGGGAGGGATGTTTACCGAAACCTCTGGTACTTGTCCATTGCAACATTTGTTGATAAACGCTCTCCATGGGTGGTAACTTCCTCAAAGCCAGACGCGAACGCCAATTTTTCCACTGTTCCCAACCAAGCCAACCGCAAAAAGCTGTTGTGGTAGCTACAGTTAAACCAGCGATTGTACCAAACCATCCTTGAGAGAATAAGCCTAAGAACCAGGATATAACCCGAACAATGAAGTTAAATATATTGCCAAAAACGTAATTTAAAACACCTGTCACCGGAGAAGGTAACCAACCAGCAATCCATTGCCAAAATTGGCGCAGAACGCTGAATGTTTGGGTTTCTTCTATGGAGGAAGGAATTAAAGGATGCCCAGGAATGGGGTCAAAAGTGAACCAACCGTATCTGGGGAAGTAAACCTCAGTCATGGCATAGGCATCAGTATTTTTGACAACATACATACCCGTAAAGGGGTTGAACTGTCCTGGGGAAAAACCTGCCACCAATCTAGCGGGAATGCCAATGGAACGTAGCATGACTGTTAATGTGGTAGAGAAGTGGTCTGGATAACCACCTTTTTTTTCAAATAGGAAGTTTTCTACCAAGTCATCATTTTTACCTAAATGTGGTAAGTCTAGGGGATTTTCCGGAAAAGAATAATTCTGTTTCAGGTATTGGGCTAAATAGAGTACCTGTTCATAAGTGGAATCTAGGTTTTTCTCTGATTTACTTACACTAGTTTGGTTGTAGCTAGCCAGAATTTCTTCTGTCCGCTGTTTAACTTTAGTTGCGATCGCTTCTGGAATTTGTAGGTAGTAATCTCTGATTTCCTGGGGATATTTGTTAGTTGTCTTACCTAACAAAGTGCGATCACGATAGGGTACTTGGGAAACTACGGTATATGTTAACCCTTCAGATAACCCCACAGGAGAGCGCAAGCTTCCTTCCTTATCCATTGCCACTACTGGGGTAGGAAAATATAATTTGTGGGGATAAGACATTGCCGGAATTAAGTTAGGCAAATCTGAGACTACGGTATAAGTTTGTACAACCTCTTTAGTCTTACCCCGAAAGAAAGGTAGATCTAATACAGTTCTATAAGACCAACTTGGCCTTCTCAAACGCTTTACATCGTCATTACGGGAAACCTTCCAGCCCTTACCTGTATACTGGTCAAATGCCAGGACTCGCCAGAAACCCTCAACTTGGGATTGCACTCGCATTACCACCTTGGGTTTCATTTCTCCCCGCAGGTTTTGATTAATCTCGGTATTGAAACCGTAATAAAAGTTATTGTCGACCTTACCTGGTTCACCAGATTGCCCATTACCCCTGCTTGTACCATTAATTCCGTCACCGCTGTCACCGCGGTCGTTATCTCTTCCTTGGCTGACATAACCTGGATTAATGATCTGTCTTCCGCTAAAGTCACCTTGAATTTCAATAGGGGAGCTAACCGGAAAGCTTTGTAACTGATAACCTGGAAAGCGGGGTAATACTGCAAAAATCGCCAGTCCCAAACCCACAACTAAGCCCAGTCCCAAACCATAAGCAGGTAAAGCTGCTAATATTTTTTTCCCTTGCTTCTTCTTTTGCTGACCTTTGACCTTGCCCAAACCCAGACGAGAGCGATAGTCTAACATCAAAGTAGGTATGGCAATACCTAAAAAGAACAATAACGCAGGTGCAAAAGCTAAAGTTTGACTGAGGGTAGCCGCTACCCCCAACAAAATCAAACCAATCACAATAGAGTACCCCAAATCCTTACGTCGGGGCATATCAAAACTATGTAACACCTGCAACTGGATTAACAACTGAGCTAAAGCCAGTCGAGTATCATTGAGTTCTCCGATCATTCGCCCAAAGAACGCACCCAGTGCAACTAACATTCCAATGGCGAGACAAAACTTGGCAGGGATATTGCGATCGCTGCGGCTATAATAACTCCAACTAGAGCCAGCCAGACTTAACGGTATCGCCCAAAGACTTAACTGCGTCTGTGCGGCAATATCCGTCGCCACAACCCCTAAAATTACCATCCCTAGAACTAAAGCGCGTAAGGTAATTGAATTTTCTACTTCTGTTAAAGATTTTAAAGATTTATCTACTTGCCGTTTAGCATCTAAAGGTAGATGCCGACGCTGGTTTCTCCTGGGAATTTTTAACATTTTGATAGGAAAGCAGCACAGGGTATAAAAAAACGATGATGTAGACGCTAACAATACATTTATGACCAGAATAAATACTGATGCAAAATGATTTAATTGAAGCAGCTTTCTGTAGACGCCCTAATGACCGCTTTTATAAACCAGAATAAACTTCAAACCCAGGATCGTCATCTGAAAAAACACGGCGCTGATCGACCAAAATGCTAGCAGCCGGAAGTCTTAAATATTTAAATGGTCGGTGTAATTACAAACAGTAATGCTTGTTGTTCGATTCCTTCTAATTCAATAGCCAAGGTATAATTTTGCTGATTTTGAGTGCAAGATAATTCCACATTCAAACAACCTGGATGTTCAGACTGTGCCATGGCATGGGCATTATTGCTCTGGAACTTGACAATTCCCTTACAAGGTAAATCAGTATTCACTACTAGTTTAAGAAATTCTGCTGAGGATTGTAGTTCTACTTGTACGGATAATTCTCCATTACTAGTTAGCCACTGCCTTTGTACTACTGGATTTGTGGCAGAAACGCTCACATTTAAAGTCTCCAGTAATTGTTTAGCAGTTAGCAAAGATAATGCCATCTGCTGACGTGGCTGTAATTCACCATAATCAGCATCCACATTAGGCATAATTGCCAAGGGTTCAGCAGAACGTGAAGAAGAACTTCTCAGTACTAATCCTGCTACATCGTTCAACTCATGATAATTTTCAGGAAACATACTCTCCACTGCCTGAACTAACTTTGCCCCTAAAGGCAGTGAAGAAGCAACTAAGCCTTGACATTTTGTCAGCAATTCTTGAAAAAGTTTCTCCGGTATGGAAATAGGTAGATTCAATTTATGCTGTTGTGCATTCCATCCCCAACTAGGAACAAAGTTCAGTGATGGGTTGTCTACACAATCTGGGTATTCTTGTAATTGAGACTCCCACGGGAATAAAGGTGGGTGGTGTTCTATTTGGACTTGTAGCCGACGTTTCAAGACGGCTTGGAAACGTTCTTGCACAGTAGGAATTTCTCCTATTTGAAAGTTTTCGGGCGTTGTTACCGACTCAAAATCGCCAACCATGTAAGTGGCGGCGGTTTCAAGAGGGTTGTGTACCCAGT
>CBZS010000126.1 GCA_000613065.1 Richelia intracellularis
GATTCATCACTGGGTGATGCTACAGAAAGAAGAAAAATGCGCGTTCACTATAAATTCAAGTTATTTGACGAATAATGCTAGTGATGATGAGTTGTTATCTCTAATTTTTGAGCCAGGATTTAGTACGTGTGAGCAAATCACAAATTTATCTGGTAGAGGAATAGGTTTGGATGTAGTTCGTAATAATATTGAGAAAATAGG
>CBZS010000127.1 GCA_000613065.1 Richelia intracellularis
GGCAAGATGACGTTAGTTCTACATATTTAGAAGGAAAAGCTTGTCCGTTAGCAAAATATGGTTATAACCCTGAGGAAAAACGTAGTAAATTACAAATAGTATTTGGCCTATTATGTAATGATAAAGGTTGTCCAATCGCAGTAGAAGTATTTGAGGGAAATACATCCGACCCAAAGACATTTACTAATCAAATAGATCAGGTAAGCTCGAGATTTGGTATTAAGAGAGTAGTCTGGGTCGGAGACCGTGGAATGATTACTCAAGCAAGGATTCGAGAAGACTTAAAAGATAAAGAAGGTTTAGACTAGATTAGCGCTTTAAGAGCGAGCGCCTCAAATCAAGAAATTAGTAGAACAATCAGCTATTCAATTATCTCTGTTTGATGAACGAAATTTAGCATCAATTAAAAGCGAAGATTATCCAGGGGAAAGATTAATAGCTTGTCTAAATCCTTTATTGGCAGCAGAAAGAAAGAAAAATAGAGAAGAATTATTACAAGCAAGAGAAAAGGAATTAGATAAAATTGTTGCAGCAACTTCGAGAAAAGCTCGTCCAGTAAAAGGCGAGGATAATATTGGTGTAAGAGTAGGTAAAGTTATCAATAAATTTAATGTTGAAAAACATTTCAACATTGAGATAGAAGAGAACAGTTTTTCATATCAGAGAAATCAGTCAAAAATTGATGCACAATCAGTATTGGATGGTTTATATATTAGAATTCGTACATCTTTCGATGAAGAAACTTTATCTGCTACGGATACGGTAAAAGCCGATAAAAATCTCTCACAAGTAGAAGAAGCTTTCCGTAGTTATAAAACTGTTGATTTAAAAGTTCGCCCGATTTACCACTATACAGCCGAACGTGTAAAAGCCCATATCTATGTATGTTGTCTTATTATTATGTAGAATGGTATATGCGAGAACTTTTAGCTCCAATACTTTTTGATTAAGATGATTGGGAAGCAGCAGCAGCGAGAAAAGAGTCTGTTGTATGTCCTGCCAAAAAGAGCGAAAAAGCTAAAAATCAAGGGAACAAAAAGCGTACCTCAGAGAATTTCCCCGTTCATAGCTTCCAAACTTTATTGGATGATTTAGCTACAATTGTTAAAAATACAATTTCTACAACAATTGGTAGTAAATCCTTCGTTTTTGAGAAGATTACTCAGCCTATAGCGATACAACAAAGAGCAATAGATTTATTCGGAATTAGCATGATTTGTACCCAGTGAGCTTGGAATTTAAATCTCTGTAAGTCTCACTATTCATAGATTTGGTTTCTCGTCAAAGGGGAACTTCAGCTTAAAAGTAGTATCCCGGTTTTTAGTATTTGGTTTGACTATTGAAGCAGTAGAACCAGCTGTACAAGAATGCCCACAGTCATCCATAGGAAGAATACCTTGCAGTGATCGCAAAAATTTCACTTCCCCTTTGTTCACAAATAAACTGCGCTAATCTTAACGAGTAAGATACAATTATTAAAGGTTCTTTACAGAATTAGCTAAAATAACAAAATTCTGTTATGGCCCTACAACCAAATGTAAAGTTATATAAACTAGATTGGAACGCGCTTATGACGCTCCCTATCCGTAACGTCGCTATTATCGCCCACGTAGACCACGGCAAAACAACCCTCGTTGATGCCCTTCTGAAACAATCTGGTATTTTCCGTGAAGGGGAAGACGTTCCGGATTGCGTTATGGATTCTAACACCTTGGAGAGGGAGCGAGGAATTACTATCTTATCTAAGAATACGGCGGTTAAATATCAAGATACGCTGATTAACATTGTAGATACTCCCGGACACGCTGATTTTGGTGGTGAAGTAGAACGGGTATTAGGTATGGTGGACGGTTGCATCCTGATTGTTGATGCGAATGAAGGTCCCATGCCTCAAACCAGATTTGTGTTAAAAAAAGCATTGGAAAAAGGGCTGCGCCCCATTGTGGTTGTAAATAAAATCGATCGCCCACAAGCTGCACCCCACGTTGCGATTGATAAGGTTCTGGATTTGTTTCTAGAGCTAGGTGCGGATGACGATCAGTGTGATTTTCCTTACTTATTTGCTTCCGGTCTTTCTGGTTATGCCAAAGAGGACTTAGAAGAAGAACCTAAGGATATGGAACCTTTATTTGAGGCAATTCTTCGTCACGTTCCACCTCCAGTAGGCGATCCAGAAAAGCCTTTGCAATTACAAGTGACTACCTTAGATTATTCCGAGTATTTAGGTAGAATTGTGATTGGTAGAATTCACAACGGTACTATCAATGCCGGACAGCAAGCAGCATTAGTGAATGAAAAAGGTGAAATCATCAAAGCTAAAGTGACAAAGTTAATGGGCTTTGAAGGTTTGCAACGGGTGGAAATGGAATCTGCTTCTGCTGGTTATATTGTGGCGGTAGCTGGTTTTGGTGATGCCAATATTGGTGAAACTATTACCTGTCCCAACGAACCCCAAGCCTTACCACTAATCAAGGTGGATGAACCCACATTACAAATGACCTTCTGGATCAATGATTCGCCCTTTGCAGGGAGAGAAGGTAAATTTGTTACATCTCGACAAATCCGCGATCGCTTATTCCGAGAATTAGAAACTAACGTAGCTTTGCGGGTAGAAGAGGCAGATTCCCCAGATAAATTCCTCGTATCCGGGCGGGGAGAACTCCATTTAGGTATCTTAATTGAAACCATGCGTCGGGAAGGTTATGAGTTTCAGGTATCCCAACCCCAAGTAATTTACCGTGAAGTTAACGGACAGCCGTGCGAACCTTATGAACTTTTAGTGCTAGATGTTCCAGAAGATGCTGTTGGCAGTTGCATTGAACGTCTTGGACAACGGAAGGCAGAAATGCAAAATATGCAAGTTAGTGCCAATGGACGTGCTCAACTAGAATTTGTGATTCCTGCTCGTGGTTTGATTGGTTTCCGGGGTGAATTTATCCGTATGAGTCGAGGTGAGGGAATTATGAACCATAGTTTCCTTGATTATCGCCCACTCATTGGTGATATAGAAGCTCGTAATAAGGGTGTACTCATTGCTTTTGAGGAGGGTGTTTCTACATTCTATGCCCTCAAGAATGCTGAGGATAGAGGAGTATTCTTTATTACACCAGGGACAAAGGTCTACAAGGGAATGATTGTTGGTGAACACAACCGTCCCCAAGATTTAGATTTGAATATTTGTAAAACCAAGCAGTTGACCAACCACCGTTCTGCTACGGGTGATGAATTGGTACAATTACAATCGCCTGTAGAAATGAGTTTAGAACGGGCTTTAGAATACATTGGTCCTGATGAATTGGTAGAAATTACTCCTGAGTCAATTCGTCTTCGTAAAATGGCTAAGAAACTGGCAAAACGGTAATAAAATCTTGTAATTATCACTTTTAGAGTAAAAGCCTGCACATGCGAGCTTTTACTTTTATAAAAATAATCAAATATTATATATATTTATGGTTATTGTCCTGTATAGAATTAAATTTTTACTATAAAAAAAAAAGCCATAAATATGCTTTAGTTCAAAAGCTTTATCAGTTTTTATTAGTATTTTCTTATTTGCTCCTCTTGCGTCCGGTTTTTTTTTATAGATAAATGAGAAATAGCAAAATATTTCCTTGCCAATTCGCTTGATATGCAGAAGTTAAATAATAAGGAAAATCCCAAGTGTTTAAAATTGTAGTTTGGGCATATTACATACTTTGTATAAAAGGGGAAGAAGATTATAGCTTTTGAATTTCATTCCTTTTTCGAGGGTCAACACTCATATAAAATCTGTGACAATACTTGTTCCTTCCGAGATTCAAGGAATATATGACTGGTGGCGAAGCCTTGTGCCAGAGGCTTAAAGTCAGAGTCTTGGGATGAGAGTCATACAAAAAATGTATGCAGAAAAATCATGAGCAGCCTAGCAAGATGCTCTCACTATGACATATCTATGAGAAATTAGAATACTCCCAAGTAACATGAATAAATTGAGTTGATTCAACCTTGAAGCAATGCAACGTATTTCTATAGTTGGTACAAGTGGCTCAGGAAAAACCACCCTAGCAAGACAAATATCCTATCACCTTAACATTCCCCACATCGAATTGGACTATCATTACTAGCTCTATCTCACTAATCCCAGAAGGTGATAATATGCCTCTTGAGTAAGAGGCATATTATCATCTGATGGGTGGACGTTTTGAAGGACTGAGTAATTTGCAGTGGTCTTTGTTTGAGGATATTTTTCCGAAACCGCCAGAGAAACGCGAATAAGTAATGCCACATTCTTGATTTGGTCGGGAACGAGGAATGCCACATTCTTGATTTCGTTATGTACTCAATACCTTACTGTATATATTGAGAACAGGGTGTCGTTGGTCTGACGTTCCAAAAGGAGAAATATGGGCATCAAAGAACTCTGCACATCGATGGCTCAAACGTTGGCAGTTGGACGGGACCTTAGAGGCTTTACAACGAGGAATATTGGGAATTGGACAAGAGAAAGGGTTAATCAACTGGAGTTATGCCGCGCTGGACGGGTCTTTTTCCCCCTGGAAAAAGCGGTGGTGATGGTGTTGCTTACGGTGGAAAAGGAAAGGGTATTTTAATACACACTCTTACTGAAGGCTAAGGAATGCCTTTATCCAATCGCACCCCACCTGCCAATGGTAGTGAAACAGATCAGGTGATACCACTTCTAGACAG
>CBZS010000128.1 GCA_000613065.1 Richelia intracellularis
ATGAAGGTAAATTTTGGGCTTTGGGATTATTTTGGGAGACATTGTTAAACCAGCCGAAAATAAAACCAGATGTAATACCTAGAAAAAAGCTCCAAGCTGGTTGGACCTTTAGGGATAATAACAAAACTGATAAAAATAAACCAAATATCAGTTGAGTGAGAAACTCTTTGGGGATTAGTTTACTCTCGTCTTTTTTTTGTTCTGCCATGGGGTAGGAATTGGGAGCAAATTACATTTTTAATTGGGTTTCCAGAGGTTGAGTAGTATCAACAGTTGTCAAGTATTTTTTTTCCTCTGTAGTTATAGACTCTGCTTTCTCCAGTTGGGAAGTTAGTAAGTCTGCTGTTGCATCGGCAATATCATCGCCAATGCGGTCTTTTAATCTCTGCTTTAGAATTTCTATGGGTGCTTCACACTGAATAATTTTAAGAGGTATATTGTTTAACTTAGCCTGTCGAATTACCTCTTGCCTCAGGGAGTGTTGGTCATATTTGGCATCCAGAATTACGCAAAAACCTTGTTTGGCAAGTATAATTCCTAAATTCAGTAACCGTCCATAGGTCTTTTGGGTCATTTCTGGGGTATAAATTTCATCGGTCCCTCTTTCTTGAAGAGGAATACCTGCCAGATGTTTGCGAACTGCATCAGAGCGAATTTGAATAGCCCCTAATTGGCGAGATAGGTAACGTGCTGTGCTACTTTTACCCGAACCAGACAAACCAGACATAATCATGAGTTTTCCTTGGCGGGGTTTGGTATATTCCCATGCTTGGGTATAGTAGTCAGCAGCTGTTTTGGATGCTTCTTGCTTCATTTCTGCGGGAATTTCAGGGTCGTCAAGCAAAAATGAGGTTACCTTGGCCCTTACATATGCCTGACGATTTAAGTATAGAGGTAAAACTTGTAAACCCTCCCAATCTCCAGTTTGCTCTACATAGGTATTTAAGAATGCATTCCCCAAGTCTTGACGGTGTCGTGCTTCCAAATCCATGACGGTGAATGCCACATCGTACATGACATCGACAAAACGGAATGGTTCGTTAAATTCAATGCAGTCAAACGCAAGCATTTTATCTTGCCACAGAGCAATATTTCTCAGATGTAAATCTCCATGACATTCTCGAATGAAATCATCTCGGATACGTTGGCTAAATAGTTCTTCTCGCTCTACACAAAAGCGATAGCTGTAGGCTTTAGTTTCGTCAAATTGTACCTGAGTTTGGGGGCCACCAATATATTTTTCTGTTTGTTGGTAATTTTCATCAATAGCTGCACGTACTTGAGCTAATTCCCCAAAGGAACGGATGTAGTCATTAATCTCTGCTTTTTCATGGTAGAGAGCTACTACTCTTCCTAATTCTGCTAAATGTGATTCTTCTAGGGCTCCTGCATCAAACATGGAACTGAGTAGAGTTTCTTGGGGAAATTGGCGCATTTTCAGTACGTACTCTACTGTTTGACCAGTACCAGCTAATTCAAAATCATTATCTCCAGTTTGGGAGATGGGTAGAACTTCTAAGTATAATTCTGCTGCTCCCCGACGATTAAGACGCAATTCTTCCTGACAAAAGTGCTGTCGCTTTTCTAGGGTGGAACAGTCCAAAAAAACGAAGTTCACAGGCTTTTTCAACTTATAGGCATATTCCCCAGTTAACAACACATAGGAAATATGAGTTTGAATTAATTGAATTGGTTCTGTTACTTCATGGGGATAAAACCCAGGTTGTAACATTTGTTGAATTAAGACAGGGAGAGCAGTTTCTGTCATGTCTAATTATAAATTTCAGTTTTTGGGGCTTGGCAGAAGATTCTTTATGACTTAATTACAGTAGAGTGCCAATAAATTAACTACACCTCTTAAGCAAACACAAGCCATTCTATACTGAAAATCCCAAGAAAAAACCAGGGAATGTTCCCTGGTAGTAAACCAAACCTCACCCTCCCTTCGGCTTCCTTTTCCTCATTAAGGAGATGAGGTCTAATCTTACATTTAAGTATGCCTAGGTACTTAGCCTTTTGCACAGGCAAAAAAGCTGACATGGTAAGGCGTACCTTTAGCTGGATGAGTCTGAACTTCTTTGATTACAGTGGTACCATTCCAAGAAATGTCAGTAACCTTAAGTTCTAATTCCGTTTTGTTGACTGCAGCTTTTTTCAATAGACGCTCAACGCTTTTGGCATCCACTACTAAAGGAATAGATTCTGTACCATTGTGACCGTACAAATTAGCTGGTATCATGCCAGAACGACGCAAAGCTCTGGGCTTGCTACCTTCTGGTCTAGTTGTACATTCGACTGTAATACTCATACAAATTCTAGAAAGTGTTTACTGGTTTTATTATCTATCAAGCACGCTTGTTGTAAGGTTGGAGTAAAATGCTGGAAATTAAGATACAGAGCTCTTGGGAATAATACTTTACCCCTTCCTGACCGACGCATGAACTATGATTAACGCTCACTGCAAAGCCTTCACCCAAATAATTTTATGGTTCCCTACACAAGATGAACAAAACTATAATTATACACCTTCTCGACAACTAAAAATGTAGTAGATATATTGCAACTCCCAACTATTGCAAATAGAAATCTAAGAAGCACTAATTGCAGAAACCGGTGTGCCGTCAGCATGTAATAAAGCTCGCTTTGGACCGTGAATGGGATCTTCTACAATAATAGTCTGATCTCGACTGGGTCCCAAGGAAACGAGCGCAATGGGAACTTCGATTAATTCCGCTAAGAATTTCAGGTAATCCAAAGCTTCTTCTGGTAGATCTTCTAATTTCCGACAATCGCTGGTAGACTGCTTCCATCCCGGTACAGTTTCATAAATAGGGTGACAACTGGCAAACTGACGGGCACTAGTGGGAAAATGTTGGCAACGTTCTCCATCTATTTGATAGGCAACACAA
>CBZS010000129.1 GCA_000613065.1 Richelia intracellularis
GCAACCAATTTAGAAAGTGTCATTGGAGCAACCCTACAATCTCAGTATAAATGGCTAACTAATGAAGTAGTAAATGTATTAAATACATTGATTGGTGCGATTGCTTCTATTTTATTGGCTTGGCTGTGGATGAT
>CBZS010000130.1 GCA_000613065.1 Richelia intracellularis
TTCTGGAGTCGCCACCCTTGGTTTACCTGACTCACCTGGAGTACCCAAATCAGTCACAAGTAACACCCTAACGGCTCCATACAACGATTTGGAAGCAGTTAAAGCCCTGTTTAAAGAGAACCGCGAACAGATTGCTGGCGTGATTTTAGAGCCAGTGGTTGGTAACGCGGGATTTATTACCCCGGATGCGGGTTTCTTGGAAGGACTACGGGAATTAACCCAAGAACATGGAGCTTTGTTAGTATTTGATGAGGTAATGACCGGTTTTCGTATTGCCTATGGTGGTGCTCAAGAGAAGTTTGGTGTTACCCCTGACTTAACCACATTAGGTAAGATTATTGGTGGTGGTTTGCCTGTAGGTGCATATGGTGGTCGCGGCGATATCATGTCAATGGTGGCTCCTGCTGGTCCCATGTACCAAGCTGGAACCCTTTCTGGTAATCCCTTAGCCATGACTGCTGGAATTAAGACCCTAGAGCTACTACAAAAGCCTGGTACTTATGAATACCTGGACAAAATTACCAAAAAGTTAGCAGATGGCTTACTTGCGATCGCTAAACAAACTGGTCATGCAGCCTGTGGTGGTCAAATTAGTGGTATGTTTGGCATGTTTTTCGCCCCAGGACCAGTACATAATTACGAAGATGCAAAAGTTGCAGATACAAATAAGTTCGGACGTTTCCATCGAGGGATGTTAGAACAAGGAATTTATCTAGCTCCTTCACAATTTGAAGCTGGTTTCACTTCTTTTGCACATACCGAAGCAGATGTTGAAAAGACATTACAAGCTGCACGGAATGTAATGTCTAGTTTATAGGAAAAAGGGAAGGGAATTTGATTTGTAAATTTTCCTGAAATTGATTTCATCAACTAATAAACCCCTTCCGATGGCGGAAGGGGTTACTTTTAAAGTATTTGAGTGCGACTCTTTTAGTAAGAGGGAGAGTGGAACTTAGACAGGTATTGGAAGAGGTGGATGGGTAGTAGAACAAGGAGCTTGGAGAACTTGCTTGAGCAAAGGAATACCACTAGAGTACAAAGCCAGGTGATTGGGTTTATGTTCTTGTTGTAGATGAAACTGCAAATACTCATCCCAATCGCCACTGATGTATAAAGAACCCAGGGGTAAAACAGCCTCTGCACCCCTCATGGTCCATCTAGCCCGAGTGATATCCATCCTGTCTGTCTTTAATCAGGTGGGGACAAGCACCCTCAATCACCCCCGTGGGGATGGGGAATCCAGCTTTTAAGTAATCGTCATATTTGAGGTATTTGGCATTGTTAAGTAAATATCTAGCACAGGTATCCACGGGTTTACGTTCTTGGGGGGTGAGTTTGGCTAAAGTCGCACTCCGGCGCATAGCTGCGGCAACTGAACTTGATTTACCTTCAAGGATAAGCTGTAAATGTTTGCTCTCCCAAGCTTATGCCTGTGTTGAAGTCTGATAATAAAAGACAAATGCAGCTTTCCATAAATACTCAATCACATGGATAATATTCCTCTCTTAGTCCATGAGAATATTGCTGTGCTGGTAGATTAAACTCCCCATCCAAAGGAAATAGGATATTTATCTTTCTTCCTCCATAACCGATTCTATTGGCGATGACTGTGCCAAATAATGTGGTCAATTTCCGCGACAATTTTTTCTTGTGTGTTCTGTTTACTGAGTCTGTGCCTGCACACTCTCCCTCTATTTCATCTTGACTGCGTTTATCAAAATATCCTTGGACTTATCCCAGTAATAGCAGAAGGTGATAATATTCCTGTTGAGTAAGAGGCATATTATCATCTGATGGCTGGACTTTTTGAAGGACTGAGTAATTTGCAGTGGTCTTTGTTTGAGGATATTTTTCCGAAACCGCCAGAGAAACGCGAACGAGGAATGCCACATTCTTCATTTCGTTATGTACTCAATAGCTTACTGTAGAATTCGTAACATAGTGACGCTGGTGTGACGTTCCAAAAGGAGAAATATGGGCATCAAAGAGCTCTACACATCGATGGCTCAAACGTTGGCAGTTGGACCGTAGGTTAGAGGCTTTACAAGCACTAATATTGGGGATTGGACAAGATAAAGGGTTAATCAACTGGAGTTATTATGGCGCGGTAGACGGGTCTTTTTACCCCTGGAAAGGGCGGTGGAGATGGTGTTGCTTACCCTGGAAAAGGAAAGGGTCTTTTAATACACACTCTTACTGAAAGCTCAGGAATTCCTTTATCCAATCGCACCACACCTGCCAATGGTAGTGAAAGAGGTCAGGTGATACCACTTCTAGACAGTGTAAAGGTTAAGACCAACAAACGCGGTAGATCCCGTAAACCCCTGAAAGTGCTTGCTGCTGACAAAGGCTACGATTCTAAGGATAAGCGCGCTGCTTTGCGTAGACGTGGTATTAGACCGCAATGGCACAAGCGGTTTTGGAAGACAAAGAAGAAGAAGAAGAACAGACCCATTAAAATTTCCGTCCCAGGTTTTGAACAAGAACCTTGTTTACCATGATTTCAAAAAAAATATCGTCGTCTTGTTGTCAGATGGGAAAGAATTTCAGCTTGTTTTGATGCTTTTTTGTCTCTTGCAACAATCCATATTTGGATTAACAAAACTATATTAGTGGGATAAGTTATTGTAACAACCGTCTCAATAGTTCGTATCCATTCTCAAGTAACTTACTCTCTATCTGGGAGTGTTCTAACCCACAAATGCTGTCTGAGTCTAACCAACTAACTATCTGTTCAAATAGTTCTCGTGCTAGTGGCCAAAACATACCTTGATTTGATGTAGATGCTTGCATAGGGTGTGGAACTGTTCCTGTTTTTTCACTTTTTACAAGCCAATTCCATCAAGTACATTTTTGGCTGTTAATACTACTCTGGTTGACTTGTCATTTCTTATTCTTATATCATACTTCCTACTACCAAAAGAGTCGGACCCAAGTCATTTCGCATGGCATTAGGTGCATTAAGAATCAAAGAGAAATTGGGGATAAACCATAGGGAAACAGTTGAACAAATAAAAGATAACCCTTATCTACAGTACTTTATAGTAATGTCATCTTATATTAATGAAGCACCATTTGATACATCGATGCTAGTACATTGTCGTGAAAGAATCAGTGCCAATGTGGTGAATAAAGTCAATCAGATGATGGTAAGGGCACCTCGATTAATCAAGTCTTAGGTTATCTGAGGGAGTTCGAAGAACTACAAGAAAGTGAAGTTGGGCAAAAAATAGCTCAACCGGAACGATTTATAGTTGAATTCTGGCTCAAGAGAGCCAATATAGACCGAATTATCCCAGAGCTTTAGGATTTTTATTCTCCCAAAATCCATAACGTTTGAAGTTGTAGACTAAATTCTTCACTCCAATAGTCGCCTTGACTGACTGCTTACCAATGGAACCCATTAACTTCCCTCCCATTTCATTAACCCAGTGACCAAAAACGTGTTCGACCTTAGCTCTGACTTGAGAACGCTCTTGATTATCTTCTTTGTGTTTTGCAGTCAATGGATGATTGGGGTAGGCTCGTTCATGAATGTGACTGAGGAATTGTAAAATCTGTAGAATGTATTCAATAGATTCACTACCATAGGCACTATGTGCCCAAACCTCTTCCCCCTGGTTTTGCTCATCCAACACTGCCCCTAACACTTGGGAATCATCCACTGAGGCATCCGTCACTTGATAGCGACGAATAAAACCGT
>CBZS010000131.1 GCA_000613065.1 Richelia intracellularis
TTGACCTGGTTGAAGAAACTCTCGCTATAACCCGAATAATTGCAACTATTAATGTAGAACGAGATTCCCAAAAAGGAATCGTCATTGGGAAAGGTGGATTAATTCTCAAATCCATTGGCAGTGCAGCTAGAAAACAAATTCAAAAGCTGATTGCTGGCAAAGTATACCTGGAGCTCTTTGTTAAAGTGCAACCCAAATGGCGACAGTCCAGAATTCGGTTGGCAGAATTGGGATATCGTGTGGAAGAGTAGAAGAAGGGAAGGAGACATGGAGAGTGGGAGAGGTGGAGGATTTACTCACCATCCCACCGTATCGTCTTAAATCATCCCCTATGCCCTTTCTCACCCAAAATTATTCGGGTGCGACTCTTTTAGGAAGATGGGAAGTGGAACTTAGACAGGTATTGGAAGAGGTGGAGAGGTAGTAGAACAAGGAGCTTTGCTTTGATAACTTGCTTGATCAAAGGAATACCACTAGAGTACAAAGCCAGGTGATTGCGTTTATGTTCTTGTTGTAGATGAAACTGCTAATACTCATGGCAATCGCCACTGATGTATAAAGAACCCAGGGGTAAAACAGCCTCAGCACCCCTCATGGTCCATCTAGCCCCAGTGATATCCATCCTGTCTTTAATCAGGTGGCGACAAGCACCCTCAATCACCGCCCTGGCGATGGGAAATCCAGCTTTTAAGTAATTGTCAGATTTGAGGTATTTGGCATTGTTAAGTAAATATCTAGCACAGGTATCCACGGGTTTACGTTCTTGGGGGGTGAGTTTGGGTAAAGTCGCACTCCGGCCCATACCTGGGGCAACTCAACTTCATTTACCTTCAAGGATAAGCTGTAAACGTTTGGGGGTTGCTGAATCAGGGAATGATTTCACTAAATTTTCAACTATTTATCAATGGTTTCAAACGCTAATTGCTCCCGCACTTATGCAACGCCAACGTTTGCTCTCCCAAGCTTCTGCCTGTGTTGAAGTCTGATAATAAAAGACAAATGCAGCTTTCCACAAATACTCAATCACATGGATAAGATCCCTGTCTTAGCCATGAGAATATTGCTGTGCTGGTAGATTAAACTCCCCATCCAAAGGAAATAGGGTATTTATCTTTCTTTCTCCATAACCGATTATATTGGCGATTACTGTGCCAAATAATGTGGTCAATTTCCGCGAAAATTTTTTCTTGTGTGTTCTGTTTACAGAGTGTGTGCCTGCACACTCTGCCTCTATTTCATATTGACTGCGTTTATCAAAATATCTTTGTTTGTAACAACCGTGTCAATAGTTCCTATCCATTCTCAAGTAACTTACTCTCTATCTGGGAGTGTTCTAACACACAAATGCTGTCTGAGTCTAACCAACTAACTATCTGTTCAAATAGTTCTCGTGCTTGTGACCAAAACATACCTTGATTTGATGTAGATCCTTGCATAGTGTGTGGAACTGTTCCTGTTTTTTCACTTTTTACAAGCCAATTCCATCAAGTACATTTTTGGCTGTCAATACTACTGTGGTTGACTTGTCATTTATTATTAGGTTTATTTTGAAAAATAAATTACCAGCAAAAGCGGTTGAATCAAGATATCCCATTTGGGCAACAGTGGATTTT
>CBZS010000132.1 GCA_000613065.1 Richelia intracellularis
TTTTAGTCGCAAAACGCCAAAACAGTTAGGTAACTTTACCAAAAATAAGGTTTTGCCGATAGATAGATGACGCTGTTGGCTAATTAATGATGGATTTCACCGCCTAATCTTTAGTTTTTATAGAGCAATTGTAATAGTAGCGTTTCGCTCCCTATTTCCAAAAAACAGGCAAGATACATATACTTGGCTTAAGGTATCAAAAATTAATGGGACAAATCGCCTTTTTTCTCTGTTACTGTTGCTGCAAACATTAAATTATTGTAAACAATTGACATTCATTAGTTACTAACTATACCTAAGACTGGTAATCTAAAACAGTAATTGATTAATTTTTATCGGTAAAATTCACTCAATTTGTAATTTATGACACAAGTTGAATTTAAGAAAAAAATAATAATAAATACATATTGTTTGGTATAGAAGCCGAGATGAACTCCAGCAATTATTCGCAATGCTCTGGAGCATATTTCATGTGAAACATAATCCTTTCATACTGCCACCAGAGCAAAAAATTTCTTTAAGGAAAGATTACGCTCCTACCTATAAAGATGATTATCATCAAAAATCAGATGGAGTTGAAAAATTACAAGCAGATATCA
Source organism: Richelia intracellularis (assembly GCA_000613065.1). Taxonomy (GTDB): domain Bacteria; phylum Cyanobacteriota; class Cyanobacteriia; order Cyanobacteriales; family Nostocaceae; genus Richelia; species Richelia intracellularis_B. The sequence continues at coordinate 600 of CBZS010000132.1, forward strand.
ATAAATGGATCCTGCCGGGAAACACAGTACAATCAAGCACGTAATGTCTGGTATTAACCCCCAAGGGTGTCAGCTTTTTAGCTTCAAAACCCCCAGTGATGAGGAACTCGACCATGATTCTTTGTGGCGTACTAGTAAAGCTTTACCGGAAAGAAGAAGAATAGGTATTTTTAACCGTTCTTACTATGAAGAAGTATTAGCAGTGAGGATACACCCATAAAGATTACAAAAGCAACAATTACCCTATTTGCCAAATTAAAATAAAATTTTGAAACAAAGATTTGCATAAATTAACACTTTCGAGAAGTATCTAGTTAATAATGGTATAATTGCACTCAAGTTTTTTTTATGTATCAAAAGAAGAGCAAAAAAACCTTTCTTAAAAAGAATTGACCGACCAGAAAAGCACTGGAAATTTTCCTTAAATGATGTTCATGCTAGATCCTACTGGTCTGACTATATGAAAGCTTACGAGGAAGTTTTCAACCATAAAAGTACACCATGGGCACCTTGGTATATTATTCCAGCAGATCGCAAATCGTTTACACGTGTAGTTGTCGCTGACATCATTTGTAGCAAGTGAAAGGAACTAAATTTGCAATATGCGTAAGTCAGTGAAGAGCACAGGGAGCAACTATTGTTAGCAAAAGCCATCTTAGAGCAAGAGGATTAAGGAAAATAATCTAAATATCATTAAATCCTCACAAGTTTCTCAGATTTGTCACCTAACCTCAATATATCTCCACAGGAGGGGTAGCGAATATGGAACCCAGGAAACTCACACAATTCTTGAATTTTCTCCAGGAAGATTTGGCCATTCCAGCGGCTGATGTACAACTTGCCTTGCGCCATCCCGAACAAACCCCTGGTTTGTTACCCATGATTCTGTGGCAATATGGGCTGGTAACATTAAACCAGTTAGATAGAATTTTTGATTGGTTGCAAGGGAGTAATTAAATTTAATTCCCATTTATTCCCCATAAACATGCAAAAACGTCTTGGCATTCTAACTAGCGGTGGTGATTGTCCTGGACTAAATACAGTCATTCGGGCGGTGGTTAGTCATGCTAATCTAACTTATGGTTGGCAGTTGGTGGGTATTCTCTATGCCACAAGAGGTTTACAAGAAAGAAAGGCTGTTGTACTTTCTCTACATGGTTTGTATCTACATGGAATTGATCCTTTACTGTGTATTGGTGGCACTATTCTGGGAAGCATTAATAAGGGTGAAGCTTTAGAGCAGATACATGAAGTTTTATCTGGTTATAGAGCTTTAGAATTAGATGCTTTAATTGGAATTGCTGGAGATGGTAGTCTGGCAATTTTTCACCAATGAAAAATCAATCCCACTAATAACAGAAGGTGATAATATGCCTGTTGAGTAAGAGGGG
>CBZS010000133.1 GCA_000613065.1 Richelia intracellularis
GAAGAAGATTTATCAGTATCTGAAGTGAGTTTTTTTTTATATTCTCCAGATTTTGAGGGTATCTACAATATTTGCAGTAACATGAATATTTATAAGTAAGATTGTGCCAATTTTCGCATTCAATATATTGGTAATAACCGCAGTGGGGACAGTAAGTATCGCCATGGCGGTTTTTTTTAGCACATTTGAGACAGCGTAGCTTTTGAAATAGATTACTGGCTGGAACTTGGGGGTTGAAGACGAACTTTTGAAATAATTTGATAATGCCAAAACTAATCAATGGAATCAACAGTATATAAACATAGCTAACAAGGAAGATTAATCCACCAAAAAAAGTTTTAATTATATTGAAAATAAACTCAAAAATCACACCTACTTGTAGAAACTCGAAGGTTTTAATCAGGGTAAGCGCATCTAATTTTGTAGTGAAAATTACAGATTTTTGTACATAATTGTGAACTATGTCTTGATTGTCAAGTGCGAACGCCAACGACGGGCACTTCGTGCCTAAGCGCAGGCTACCCCACGGAATGTTCCTCAGTTCCTGGAACACTCGTGGGGCACAAAAATGGAGATTTAAGTATTAAAGAAGTTAAGTCCTATGCTAAGGACGCAAAGGGTCTATCTGAACTGAACGGGTTAGTCTAATGGTATCTCTGACAAGAAGGCTTGCCCCTACGGGTTTCAAATCTTCAAAACCAAAGATTAAAAGCTCAAAAAATTTGAGTATAGCCAATGCCACTGCATTGACAAAAAAAATGTCATTAGTTTTTAGTGAGATAGAAGACCCACCTGTAGAAAGAACCCGTGTCCATTTATTAACAGATATTTTAATCATTGGAATACTATCAGTGATTCCAGGAGGTAAGGGATGGGAGGACATGGAAAATTATGGATTGAGTAAATACGACTGGTTGGAGGAGTTTTTAGCTTTACCAGAGGGCATCCCAAGTGCAGATACCTTTCGACGGGTGTTTGAACCCATTAACCCAAAAGTATTTGAGCGATGCTTTCCACGTTGGGTAGAATCAATAGTTGAAGCCCCAGGAGCACAGGTAATTCCCATTGATGGTAAAACCTTCAAAGGTTTCTATGATAGAGAACAGGGTAAATCAGCGTTACATCTAGTTAGTGCATGGTCCATTGATTTATCGTCTTGTTTTAGGACAAGTAAAACAAGACGATAAATCAATGGAATGAAATTACAGCAATCCCTGCATTATTGGAATTATTAGACATGGCTGGATGTATTATTACCATTGATGCCATGGGTACGCAAACAGCAATTGCATCCCAAATATTGAATGCAAAAGCAGATTATATTTTAGCATTCAAAGGTAATCATCCTATACTTTACGGGCAAGAAAAAAATTGGTTTGAGCAACAGTTATCTCAAGGCTTGAAAGGTATTATCCATAGTTATGATAAACGGTTAGAGAAAGCTCATCATCGTACTGAAAAACGTCAAATTTGGTGTATTCCTATTTCTCAACTGCAAACTTTGCATAACCAAGACAATTGGGTTGGTATAAAATGCGTTGTCATGGTTGTGCGGGTACCAGATGTTTGGAATCAAACAACCCGTGAAGTTCAGTTTTATCTAACTAGTTTAAATTGTGAGCCTCGTAACTTAGGACAAGTGATTCGTCTTGATTGGGGTGTGGAAAATGGGTTGCATTGGACTTTAGATGTCACTTTTTCTGAAGATGGTTGTGGTGTCCGTACTGGTCATGCTCCACAAAACTTAGCACTTCTGCGGCGAATAGCTCTTAATGTTTTAAACCTAGAGCAATCTTTGAAACGTAGTAATCGCCAAAAATCTAATCGAGGCCCTATGGATAATAATTATATGCTGACTGTTCTTACTGGTTGTTTATCCCAACATGATGATGATACCTCTCAACCCGCTTGTCAATAGAATTTGAGATGCGCTTACCCTGGCTTGAGAAGGAGTAATATGCCATAGGCTAATATCATCTAGTCCGGTAAAAACATTTATTAAAATAAAAATATCAATGAGAATAATAACAATCAAACTAACTTTGTTTAAAGGCTCATTGTTAATTGTTATTGATTTTCTGAAAAACTGTCTAAAAGCTCGTTTTATTTTGGCAAACATATGTTTACTGAATTATTAATCAAACTTGAATCTGTAGACTTAATACTTATAAAAAAGGATGGAATTACAAATATAAAACCTGATTAAGCAATACTGCCCCGTTTACGTGCTTCTTTATAGGAAGTGCCAACATTTTTTAACCCGGCTTTAATCATTTGTCTTTCTAGGAGAGAGAAAAAACGTGTTTTGTCTCCACCTCTGACTACAGCTTGATTGTGGGCTTCTGCTATCGCAACTGGATAACCGTACCCTTTTTGAACTTGAGCTAACATTAATCCTAGGGAGAAATCGAACAATTCTTGATCTTGTACCACCCATTCAGGTAGTTCGATTCTGGCAATTTCTGCACCTACATTAACATAACAAAAGTAAATTTTTTGGTCTTGATATAAATCTAAAATTCGGGCATTACTACGCCAGAATGGACCTCTTTGTCCCGGTTGTAGTTGGGTTGTCCATAGGGTTGTATCCCGCAGAGATTCAAAGGTTTTACAAGGTACTTGTTCCTGCTGGTTAGGACAAAAACTCATGCAATCGGGTGAAGGATGGGGACAAGCTGCAAGACGTAAAAAATTCATTCCTTCAATACTGCGGGAAGCACTGAGATATCCCATCAAGGGTATTTGAGAATTTTGCATTTGCTGCCAAGCCTCTAATATGGGTGGTAAAATATGCTCCCTAGCATCGCTCGGTAATTGTTCTAAAAACCAGTAAATTAAAGAACCATCTACCATCGCCAATATGGGCACTTCTTCTTTGACACTGATGGCTAATTCTGCCAGGATAACTGCTTCCGAAGAGGTGCGGCGATAACCCATCCATTCCTCTGTTCTAATTCCCCACTTGCGAGACATATACAAGTCTTCCTGACGGTAGAATATCTCCGGTAAACTATCGAGTATGGGATGTTTATTTTGGCAGTAATGTAAAACCACCCTACCAATATTTAACAAATAGCAGTAAGCAATTTCGTGGTGACTGGGAGCAATTTGGGAACCATCCGTAGCTATGACGGTATGCACCTTAGGAGGAATGGGAATAGTAATGCAGGTATTTAAAGGTTCAATGGGAGTAGCATTGGCAAAAAGGATACGATCGCGCCATTGTTGTTGTTTTTGTACCAGTTTCCCCTGGCAATCGCAAGCTTGACGGAAATATTTTTGAGCTAATTCAAGACGCTGGCGATTTGCAGCAGCTTCTTGAGTCAGGTGTTGACTCAAACCCTGCATTTGTCCGGTGAGTTTGGTAAGGTCGAGCATAGTAACAAAATAGCGATCACTTTTTAGGGTAAACAGTAGCGCGATTTACTCCCAATTTTGCTTAATTATTTCAGAAATTTAATACATTCGCTTTTGAAATTGCGATGCAGGAATTGTATAGCGAATTCAAGTTTACAGCGTCATAATCAGAAATTGATGGGGATAAATAATCTACCCATTCCATTTACATCTTATTCAAGGCAATGAGTAGGAAATGCTAGAAAAAAATTGAGTTAATCAATCAAGAAATGAAGAGCGATCGCTTTGATAAGATCCGATAAGATCCCCCATATTCCTGAGAAAACTCTGGCTGATGAGTGAGTTTGATTGACACCACAGGTAAAAACAAGCCAAGATAAAATTACAACATAAACATTTGTAAAGGCTGCGGTGGTGGATGTCTCTTGAGTTCATATCCCTGGAAAGTATCCAGGATATTGCCCATGAATACGGCTACTGGGCGATTTTTTTCGGAATTTTGCTAGAAAATCTGGGTATTCCCCTTCCTGGTGAAACAGTAACGTTAGTGGGTGGGTTCCTTGCTGGTAGTGATGAACTTAGTTACTGGCTTGTCCTGAGTGATGCTACTGCGGGTGCTTTCTTAGGAGGTACTTTTGGTTACTGGATTGGCAGAATTGGTGGTTGGTCTTTGCTAGTCAAGCTAGCGGGGATTTTAAGAATATCAGAAGCTAGAATAGTTAATATTAAAGAACAGTTTAGTGAAAATGCAGCCAAAGCTGTATTTTTTGGTCGTTTTTTTGCTCTATTAAGAATTTTTGCTGCACCATTAGCTGGAATTGCAGAAATCTCTTTCCCTAAATTTATGGTATATAACTTAGTCGGAGCTACTGCTTGGGCTAGTGTAATGGTAAGTTTAGCTTTCTTCGCTGGTAAAATCATCTCCCTAGAGCAATTAGTTACTTGGGTGAGTCAGTTTGCTATTTTAGCTTTATTGATTCTTATAGCGTTGATATTTATACCTCTATGGTTGGAGTCCCGCCAAGTGAAGGAGGTTGGTAGTGAAGATTGATTGATTCCGACGCAATAGATGTCCTATAAGGGTATGACTACTAGAACTAAGCCCACACAGGTGGGCTTTTTGTTTCGGTATGAGGTCATGCCAATTTATGTAAATAAGGTGATTTGGTATACCAAATAATTCGTGCAAACAAACTTACTGCCAGTATTTACCCTTGCTGTCATGTCTTTTCAAAAACTTGTAAATGATCTTGTCGCGTAATATATGAATATATTTTCTTGAGAATACAACCGTAAACTAACACGGGCGTTGCTGAATCAGGGGATGATTTCACTAAATTTTCAAGGATTTCTCAATGGTTTCAAACGCTAATTCATCCCGCACTTATGCAACGCCCTAAGACGATATTTTAATTTTCCTTAATAATTATCCTCGTAATTATTGGCATTTATGCAATTTGTATGTATAGATTTGAGCCCGCATCATTTTCTGGGAATATTTATATATTATAAGCGAGAGAAAATATGGGTAAATCAGTTTAATACCGTTGTAGCTAATTTATAAAAATATATTTATCCTTCAGTGCCATGCCAGTATACTGCAGTAAACATCACGAAAATTATGAGAGTAATCGTTTTTGCACCCAATGCGGTGAACCTTTACCAATTCTCCCAGGGGAAATAATTAGCGAACGCTACCGGATTGTCCGTATGCTAGGACAAGGTGGATTTGGGCGCTCTTATTTGGCAGAAGATATACAAAAATCTTCCGAGAGTTGTGTGCTGAAGGAGTTTGCACCCCAAGTTGAAGAAAAACAAGATTTAAAAAAAGCTAAGGAACTATTTGATCGGGAGGCGAACGTACTCAAGAAGTTAAAGCACTCCCAGATTCCCCATTTTCACTCTTCTTTACAAGTAATTGTAGCCAATCATCAGTTGTTTTTTCTAGTTCAAGATTACATAGAGGGGGAAAGTTATCTAAATTTACTGGAAGAACGCAAAAATAGAGGTGAGGCTTTTAGGGAAGATGAGTTAATTAAGTTATTACAACAACTCTTGCCTGTATTGTCTTATATCCACTCTAAACATGTAGTTCACCGGGATATTTCTCCAGATAATCTTATTTACCGACGCAGTGATAGTTTTCCGGGACTCATTGATTTTGGAGGAGTAAAACAGTTAGCTGCAAGTAAGGGTTTCTGGTTTACACAGTTAGCTGGCAATCGTACATTGCTTGGTAAAAAAGGTTACGCACCAGAGGAGCAATTAAGACAGGGCAAAGCCTTTCCTAGTAGTGACTTATACTCATTAGCTGTAACGATATTAGTCTTATTGACAGGAAAAGAACCACAAAATTTATACGATAGTTATAACGGTGATTGGCGTTGGGGAGAGCAAATCAAAGTTAACCCCAATCTAGAAAAAGTCTTAAAAAAGATGCTGGCCTATAAACCCAGCGATCGCTACCAAAAAGCAGAGCAAGTTCTACAAGACTTAACTTCCCCTTCCAAGGTGAAAACTCTTCCTCCCTACATGACTAAAATCAAAACTTTGGTAGTATCTCCAGGGGAAAAACAAGCACAAAAAGCTATCAGTACATTCCACAATAAAACTCAAGCGTTCGCTCAAAGTTTACCCATGCCAGTGTGGCTGCGCCCCTTTGCCGTTAGTTTAGTGGCAACTAGCGTAGTGGCATTAACTCTAGTTGGGAGTTGGGCATTGGTGAATGCGGTGGTGCGGAGCGTGGCTTCTATTTCCCTACCCCAGGTTTCTTTACCTCAGCTCCCAGGTAGTGATAAATCTCCCCAGGATGGAGAAAAGAGCAAAGAAGGTAGTCGAATTAGTAAAATTTTAGACCGTCGTCAAAAGTTAGCGATACCAGCAGGATTTTTGAACACTACGGTAAATGCTGTTTTTTATAGCAAAAACCCCCAGTTAAACAGACGCAGTTTGACATCAAGCCCAGGGGATGCAGCCTTACGTCAGCAGTGGCATAAAATAGCGGAAGAATTGTTACAAAAAATCGAACAGGCGAAACTGAGTCGAGAGGTGCGGCAAAATCTAGGTAATTACAGTCGTAGAAATTATGAACAGTGGAAAAGACAAGCTAACGCCAAACGTCTAGGAAAATACACTATTGATAGACTCAACCAGGAGACAAACGAAAAATTTTACCGTCTGTTCCCCGAACTTTCCCGCAGGCAATTACCACAACAGACATTTGGGCAAATTTGGTATGCGCTCGCAGCAGATATTGTCGCAAAAACGAGATAATTATTTATAAGGAAATAGGGAGCAGGTATTTATAATGAGAACTATTCATTATGGTGAATGTACTTGGATTAGGCAATACCTACAATAATATTAATCCTGTCAATCAAAAATTTTGCTAATTTATACGGCTTAAGGCATGATTGGCAATAGTAATAATTTCATTTTTAATAATTAAGGAACACTTATGTAAAAATTTGTCACTAAATACTAATTACACATAAAAAATAACTAAATCTCTTATGAATCCTGTTTATTGTTCCCAGGGGAATGAAAATCCTGAAGGTAGTCGCTTTTGTCTCCATAATGGAGACAATTTAGGGCAAATACAGAACTTACAGAATCAATATATACCAGTATCTCAGGGTATCCAATCAGGATAAATACTAAGTAATCGCTATGCTGTGTATCCAACCAGGACAAATACTAAGTAATCGCTATGCCATTGTGCGTCAATTGGGACAAGGGGGATTTGGACGTACCTATCTTGCCGAAGACATTAATCGGTTTCGGGAACCTTGCGTATTAAAGGAGTTTTCCCCCCAGGTGGAAACCCGTTATGTATTAGAAAAAGCAGAGGAATTATTTCAACGGGAAGCTACTGTTCTCTATAAACTACAACATCCCCAAAGACCGAAGTTTCGTGAACTTTTCCGTACCAACTTATCTGGAAAAGAATATCTGTTTCTAGTTCAGGATTATGTCCAGGGACAGAACTACCGTACCCTACTAGATCATCGTCTGGCATAGGGAATGAAATTTACGGAATCAGAAGTCCGGCAATTATTAGAAAAAATTTTACCAGTATTAGAATATATTCATTCCTTAGGAGTAATTAACCGAGATATTTCCCCGGATAATCTGATTCTCCGCAATATTGACCAACTACCAATTCTGATTGACTTTAGGGGAGTAAAACAAGTTGCTGCTGCTGTTGCTTCTCAATATTACGAACCAGCCGCAACTATGAATACGCCCCAGGGGAATTTGTTAGGGAGAATGGGGTATGCTCCTCCAGAACAGATGCAGACAGGGTTGGTAGAGCCTTACAGCGATTTATATGCTTTAGCTGCAACCGTGCTGGTATTACTTACGGGAAAACAACCACTAGAACTCATTGATAACCATACATTAACCTGGGATTGGCAGCAGGAAATTAGCCTAAGCCCAAATTTGGGCATTGTTTTGGATAAAATGCTCTCCCCTACCCCCAATATCCGCTACTCCTCGGCTAAGGAAGTTCTTAATGCCCTTTATCCGGCAACTGTTAATAATTCTATAAATTCATCTACACCTACATCTACACCTCAAGCTATCCCCCCACAGGAGCCAAAAACAGAAGCTACCATGGTTGTGCCTCCCAATATTCCTTCAAACTCCCCAAGTTCTTCTAGTTCCTCTACTTACCCTGATGTCCCCAATCCAAACCAAAGCAAAGGCTACCAGGGCAATTTTTCCTGGTAGCCTTTGCTTTGGTGAGTGCTTCTGGTATTGGTGTCTGGGGAGTCAATAATTTTATTCAAGGCAGAAATAAAACAGACCCAGACGATCCTCAACCGACACTGACAGCCAGCCCCAAAAACGAGCAACCAATAGATCCCCTAGCTAAATATTTAACAACAGAGCGGGCACGTAAGCAAAGATTACTAGCTCGTCAACAACAACTGGGAATCAACGAAAATTTTTATGTTAACCTTGTAAATCAAGTTTTTTTGGAAAAAAATCCCACCTTGCAGGGACGCACCCTAACAGATGAAACTAGTGATCACTCCTTAAGAGAACAATCGGATACCACAGCTAAAGAACTACTAGAAAAAATGGCTCTACTTAGTACCGATGCGCGACGCAGATTAGGTACTTATAGTAAAGCAGACCGTGAACGCTGGAAGGTCAGAGCCAACAGCCTAAAAGTATCTAGCCGTGTCCTCTATGATTTAGGTGATGCTCCCTTCTTTCTACAATTTCCTGGGCAAAAAGGTAAAGAATTTATCAATCAACCAATTGGGCAAATTTGGCATGGTTTTGTTGCCGACAAACTCAAGGCGATCATTGCGAAAACAGCTTTACGTGCAATTAGTTTTGCCTCTGGTGCTACAGGCAAGCGTATCAGTGGCTCCCTGGAACCTGCGGAAGATAAAGTATTTATTGCCCAGTTGGAGCAGGATCAGTTAATCGAAGTAAATTTAGATGGTAGTACCAATATTTGGGTATCAATATATTCACTTACTGGCAACTATAAATTATTGGAATATTCTACTAAGCTATCATGGTCTGGGGAATTAGCCGAAAGTGGTTATTATGAATTTGTGATAGTTTCCAGGGGTTCTAGTTCATTAAGCTATCAATTTAGTGTAGAAGCAGAGAGTCAAACTCCTACTTCCACGGAAACAGCTTCTCCCTCTCCAACCCCCACAGCAACAGTTTCTCCAGATCCCACTCCAACAAGCACAACTTCCCCAGATCCTGGTAATTTACCTGATGGTACAAATCCAGATGAAACAGATAATTCATAGCTAACTGGATTGAGATTTGGCTTTTTGTCTCTCGCTTCCAGGTTCGTGCATATGCTGTCACCATCCACATAACATAACTTGTTCCTTGAATCTGCCTCGCACCAGATATACCAAGGCAAAGCTGCGCCATGAAGGTGACACATAGCTCATTTTTTTTAATCCCATTTCCATGCTCTAGCTGGAAATGCTTATTTGGAGATTCTCACCTCCGATGGCTTTTTGGAGGCTGAAACCTCCCATATCTTGCTCCCATGCAGAGCATGGGAGCAAGACGGGCTAAGAATTTAAGTTTAGGTTGATACGTCTGAATATAGCTCCCCCTAGCTGGTATTTAAGGTGGAAGACTCAACTACTTTATTTCCTCTCAGAAAGCACAAGATTATCATAAATTATTAAGTGTTTCTGCTGTTCTCACTGTTAAGTATAAAGAACTACCATAGTTCTTAGCAAGACAAATTAGTAAATAAAAAATAGCCAAAACTAACTGTATCAAAATGCAAAAAGCATGAGATAATTACGAATCTGTGCAGAAAATGCATAGAAAAATAATGAATACAACGGCGAACTTGAAAGCAAAAAATAGCACCAGTTTATTTGGAGTTCAATTTTTTTTAGTTGTAGTCTTCTGTGTTGTAAGGGTGAAACATAATTGGAAAATCAATCTTACCCAGTAGGTGAAACTTCTTTGGTTCCAGTTGGAACCCACTGTATTCTCGAACTGTACGAGTGCCCAACAGATTTACTCAATAATCTGGTATTTATTCGAGACTCCTTACAGGAGGCGGCAAAGCGAGCAAAGTCTACCCTGTTAAAGGAAATAACGCACCAGTTTCATCCATATGGAGTAACAGCTTTAGTACTTTTAGCTGAGTCTCATATTTCGATCCACACTTGGCCCGAAACGGGTTATATAGCGGTGGATATTTTTACCTGTGGTCAGCATACAGAACCAGAGAAAGCTTGTAAGTTTCTTTTAGAAGCTTTTCAGGCTCGTAATCATGTACTTCTGAATTTTCCCAGAGGTAGGCTAACCCCACAACTCCAAGAACTTCAGGCAAAATTTTTGCTGGAAACACCCAGTTATCGTTAATCAAGACAAAGTTTTGGTATGAATATGGTTAAAGATTAAGAAAACAGTACTTTAACTTAATCTTTGTTTGAGGAGACATCAAAATTGCCAATATTTTGCCTATAACCCTTATTATTTTTGTGAGGTGGGCTTAACCCCACCTCCCTTTTTGGTGCAATGTATCCGATAATTTCTACATAAATCTTGCATAATCATATTTATGCAAGATTGTGAAGTGTTTAAGGAAAGACTATAACTCATACTAATCTGCCTAAGCTGCTTGCTGCCGTAGTGGTTTGAGTTAATGAGATTGCTTATTTTATGGCAATAAAAGTTAGACTTAGCGAATGCTAAATCTAAAGTGCAATTTCCTTTGAGCAAATAGTCGGTTGATATATGCACCAAAAGTGCTTTGACTTGTGATGCATTACAGGGGGCTAATTATATGTCTGGTAGCGATGTTGGTGCAGATTTTTGGATGAGTGAGTACATCACTCCTTGGGATATCTATTCCCATGGAGTTACAGGTGTACTTGCCCATAAAAAAACCGCCTATCAAGAAATGTATATTGTGGAAACAGGTACTTACGGTAAGGCTCTGGTACTAGATGGGAAGTGGCAATCTTGTACTGGGGATGAATTTTTGTACCATGAACCCCTAGTTCATCCTGCCATGATTTTTCATGGGGAACCACGTAAGGTGTTAATCCTTGGTGGTGGAGAGGGTGCAACAGCTAGGGAAGTACTGCGGTGGAAATCCGTAGAAAAGGTGGTAATGATTGATATTGATGGAGAGGTGGTGGAAGCTTGTAAGCAACACTTACCGGAGATGCATCAGAATGTCTTTGATGATCCTCGGTTACAGGTAAAAATTGCGGATGCTTTGCATTTCTTGGACACCACTGATGAAAAATGGGACGTAGTTATTTCCGATCTTTCCGATCCCATTGAATCGGGACCATCTTTTGCATTATTTACCAAGGAATATTTTGAAAAAATTAGCAGGGTACTTTCTCCCCAAGGATTTTTGGTCATTCAAGCAGGACCTGTTTCCCCTGGAGAATTAACCCTTCATGCTCGCTTGGTACATACTTTAAATACTGTATTTCCCAACGTCCAATCTTATAGTAGTTATACTTCTACCTATGGTAGACCTTGGGGTTTTGCATTAGCTTCCCTAGTAGAGATTGATATTAATCCCGATACTGAGAAAATCGATGGATTATTGCAAGAAAGAACTGATGGGGAACTAAGAATGTTAGATGGTATTGGCCTTGTGGGAATGCTACACCCACCCAGACATTTAAGGCAAGCGATCGCGTCTGCTGCATCTGCAAACCAAGTCTATACTCTAGCTGAGCCTCCCAAGTTTTTCGGACAAGGTTCTGTTAGTAAGTAATTAAGAAGGGAATGGGAAATGGGCAATAGTTAAATTTTCCCTCCATAATTCATTTACTGAAAAATTTATCTTCTTGTGGTGCGGGCTAGAAGCCCGCTTTCTGAATACTATCGGTTTGTCCCATTGATTTTGATAGCTTATTTACGTCGTGCGTCTATATTGATGGCTTTCTAGAAACAGGGAGCAAGATGCTCCCACTGCAATTTATTTGCCAAAAAGTAAGTGATGCTTTATCTCAATATAATTCTTATGTAGCTTGTAATTGTTCAAGTTTTGTCAATACTTCCTGACTATGTATGGTTGGATTTACTTTGACAAAAGTCTCCTGCAGCAACCCTTGGGGATCGATAATGAAGGAGTGACGCACAGAAATAAAACTCATCCAAGAACCATAAGCTTTACTTACTTCTCCCTTGGTATCAGCTAACAGAGGAAACTTTAAACCCTCGGAATCGCAGAACTCGGCGTGGGAATCTACATCATCAGCACTTACCCCGATTATCTGCGTATTTTTATCTATATATTTAGGTAAATCCTCCTGGAAACGCCGCGCTTCGATAGTGCAACCAGATGTAAAGTCTTTAGGGTAAAAGTAAAGAACTACCCATTGACCACGAAAATCAGATAGGGATATATTGCCATCTCCAGTATTAGTAGGCAATGTAAATTCTGGTGCTGCTTGATTTACTGGAGGTAGTTTACCACCCATCGCGTTCGCGTTAGGCATCAAGCTTAACCAAGTGATAACGGCGAAACAGCTAGCGAATAAAATACTAATAAAATGGCGACGGGAAATCATATTTTCAATCAAAATTGTTTCTTTACATAAGTTTACAATCTTCAACGAAATTCCCGCTCCAGGGATAAATGAAAAAAGAGCGACTCCCAAATAGAAAATCGCCCTTTTTCTGTTTTCCAGACTCACCCTTAGTAGAAGTTGCTAAGGGAATGTGCAAAGAGTGATACCCTTAAACCTTAGATTCTTCTTTTACTAACTTGTCCCAACCCAAACCTTTGAGGCTGTTATTGCGACGTAGTGGACGAGTAACTAACTCTAGGATATCACGAGCATTAGTAAAGCCGTGAATTTGAGCAAAAGTGAATTCTACAGACCATTTAGTGGTAATTCCCCTTGCTTCTAGGGGATTTGCGTGTGCCATACCCGTAATTACGAGGTCTGGACTTAATTCTTTGATTCTTTGCAGTTGATTATAGTTGTCTGGTTTTTCTACAATCCTAGGTAAGGGAACACCCATTTCTTGACAGGTTTTTTCGAGGAATGCCAATTCTGCAGCTTGATAACGCTTGTCCATGTAGGGAATACCAATTTCAGGAACAGTCATACCACAACGAATTAGGAACCTGGCAAGGGAAACTTCCAACAGGTTATCACCCATGAAGAATACAGACTTACCGCGAATAAGTTGCACATAATCTTCTAAGCTTGCCCATATTTGTGCTTCCCTCTCATCCATTCCTTGGGGGATAATACCAAATACAGAGCAGATTTTCTCAACCCAAGCACGGGTTCCATCAGGACCAATGGGGAAAGGTGCACCAATTAACTTACACTTACGACGACGCATCAAGGTAGTTGCTGTACGACTAAGGAAAGGATTGACACCAGCGACATAATACCCTTCTTCAATGACGGGTAGTTCTGTGAAGCGTTTCGCTGGTAACCAACCGGAAACCTTAATTCCTTGCTTTTTCAGTTCCAAAGTTAATTGGGTGACTACAGGATCGGGGAGAGAACCAAATAAAACGAGGGGTGGATGATCTACATATTCGGATTCTGACTCAGTTACTTCTTCTTTCTGCTTACCAAAATTCAGTAACTTTTGAATCGCGTTGCGCTCACCTTTCTCTACCTCTGTTACAGGAGCCTCTTGGGGACAGCGTAAAGCCATGGAGGCAAGAACAGTATCTTCCCCTTGAGTAAAGGCATAATCCAAGCCATTAGCGCGGGCTACTACGATGGGAATGCCAAGCTCTGACTCTAACTTAGGTGCTAACCCTTCCAAATCCATTTTGATAATTTCTGTGGTGCAAGTACCAATCCAGACAATTACACTGGGATTGCGATCGCGCTTAATTTGCAAACACAGTCGTTTTAATTCTTCATAATCATTTAACTTAGCAGAAATATCGCCCTCTTCCAATTCCGCCATAGCATACCGGGGTTCGGCAAAAATCATTACCCCCATGGCATTTTGGAGAAAATAGCCACAAGTCTTTGTCCCAATCACCAAGAAAAAACTATCTTCAATTTTTTGGTACAACCAAGCCACACAACTGATAGGACAAAAGGTGTGGTAGTTACCTGTTTCACAATCGAAATTTAAAGCTTGTGGTTGATCAAAAGCAGTCATTGTAATATTTTCTCCCCTTGAGATAAAAGCCTATGAGGCAAAGTGAATGATTTTGGCTTGGAGAATGCTGTATTTTATTAGTTGTCAAGTCAAAAAGGTGGGTACAGAAAGCGCAAAGGGTGATGATAAAAGTTTCTTACTGACTTATGATTTTTTATCGATTTACACCAAACTGTATTACTATTGCTGATTCCTAATGTTAAGCATTTGCTTTTCTCCTAATACCCAATTAAAAAATGGGCGTTGCATAAGTGCGGGATGAATTAGCGTTTGAAACCATTGATCAATCGTTGAAAATTTAGTAAAATCATCCCGCACTTATGCAACGCCAAAAAATGTTTGCGACAGATACAATTTCCAGGACAGGTAAACCCTCACCCTACTGATTGTGATTATGTCTCGCATTGTTTTTTCAAATAGGTATAAATTATTCCAGAAGTATGGAGCAAAATCATTTATCACTATTGCCTCATTCAGGCTGTAATTATTTGTGGGAGAAGATTTCCTCAACTTCCATATTGTCAATATTGTCAGTTGACATTTCTTCTCCAAATTCGTAAGCCGCTTCTCCATTTTGAGAAGTACTTTCTTCGCTCCAGACATCTCTTATAACATCGTCGTCAATTACATCATCTGTAGACGCACTGATATCAAACATCTGTTCTTCAATACTTCCTTCAGCTTCATCAACAGCAGAGTTTGCTGTTTGGGAATCTTGTAAATCGTCGAAGGAAATGCCGGAAATCTCATCAAATGCATCACCATCATTGGTAGCTGGTGATTCTGCAAAATCTGCTTCTGAGGAATTTATCACCCGGTGTACTTCTTCAGAGGAATGGAAGGTAGTGTTTTCGTAATCGAAGTTCGCAGACATTTCCTCCTGGGTGCCAGTTTCAGAGTTATCTACTACCATCATGTCTTGGGGTGATTCTTCCGTATATGACATCATCTCCATGGCATATTCAGAAGCATGACTATCGATAGAATCTTCATCTATAGCAGGGCCTGGTTGAACGCAGTTGCCTAGAGCTACATCTGGATAAAAATTTAAGCCTAAAACCTCCACCAAGGTGTCAGCATCGGTATTTAACCGAGAAAAGGGCAACATCAACTGGGCTAGTTTTGGTTCTAGAGCATTGACAACACCCAAAATTAAGTAAGAGGGAGGACCCTTACCCCCGTCTGGAGTATAAACTGATTCAATTTCCATGTGGAGTTTGATCCAGTCACGATTGACTTGAAAAAACTGTAGCCACTTACCTTTGAGTGAATCAGTGAAATTATAAAAAAATGTCATATTCTGTCCTCCATCTTGAGAAACTAAATGATTTATACAATCATCAAGTCTAATTCCTCTTCCGGATTAAGAACTGGGGGTTTACTCGGATTTAAGTAAAAATCTGACAATAAAGAAAATAATTCTCGATCCTGAGCATCCTGGGGAACAACACCTTCAGGTCTCGCAAGAATTTGGTCAGCTATATTTAGATAGTAGTCACATACGTAATTTAACGAGGTTTCTTTATCCGCCATTTCAAATAAAGTCTTACCTTTGACCCTGGAAATACGTATATCTTCAATTAAAGGTAATACTTCTAAGACTGGCATGGGTACGGTATCTACGTACTTATCTATCAAATCCCGCTTAGATGTGCGATTACCAATTAATCCCGCTAGACGTAGGGGGTGTGTCCTCGCTTTTTCCCTGACAGAGGCAGCAATACGGTTTGCTGCAAATAAGGCATCAAAGCCGTTGTCTGTAACAATCATGCAGTAATCTGCATAGTTGAGTGGAGCAGCAAATCCACCACAGACAACATCGCCTAAAACATCAAACAGTATGATATCATACTCGTCGAAGGCGTTAAGTTCCTTCAGTAATTTTACTGTTTCTCCAACTACATAACCACCACAACCAGCACCAGCTGGAGGACCACCTGCTTCAACACAGTCAACTCCACCATAGCCTTTGTAAATTACATCTTCAGGCCAAACGTCTTCGTAGTGGTAGTCTTTTTCTTGCAAAGTATCAATAATTGTGGGTATTAAGAACCCTGTGAGGGTAAATGTACTGTCATGTTTAGGATCACAGCCAATTTGCAGTACCTTTTTACCTCGTTTTGCTAGGGCGACGGAAATATTACAACTAGTCGTGGATTTGCCAATTCCACCTTTTCCATAAACTGCTAATTTCACTTTTTTGCCTCGTAAATTGTTTTTGAGGAGAATATAAGATCAAATAGTTGGTGTCACTTAGCCGTAAAAGGCGATGTGTGAGGTCTGTTCAATTTCATTATTGTGGAAACTTATGGGAAATGAAAGGGGTGATATATTTAAAATAAGGCTTTAAATATATTATTTGAAATATTTAAATATTAAATTAAGAATTTCATAACTTTAAATGGTTTAAAACTCAATAAATCAAAATAAAATACATTTTATATATATATAATATAAAAATAGTAACAATATAAAAATAAAATATATTTT
>CBZS010000134.1 GCA_000613065.1 Richelia intracellularis
TTGTATGCTAAGTCTGCTAACCGTTGTAGGGGAGCAGGTAATTTCTGTTTTAATTCTAGTACTGGTGTATTTGCACTATTATTTGTACTCATAATCTTCTATAACTCTTGTGTAAATTATTTTTCTGGTGAACTATCTCAATATCTG
>CBZS010000135.1 GCA_000613065.1 Richelia intracellularis
TTGGGAGAAATATTTGGTTTATACTTTTGCCAAACCGTTTCTCCAGTCACAGGATCGTATAATTATTGGGGATTTTTACCAGTTAATAAATAAATTGCTGTTAGTCCCAAAGCATATATATCACTGGCATACACGGGGTGTCCAATAACTTACTCGTGGGGCATATATCCTGGTGTACCAATCACAATGGAACTTTTAGAAGAACCAGAGGAATTTGCCATAGAATAAATAGTTTCCTTCACTGCACCAAAGTCGATTAAAACAGGCTTACCCCATGGCAGGGAAGATGGTTTTAGGATAATGTTATCGGGCTTAATATCTCGGTGAATAATACCTTTGCCATGAACGTAATGCAAAACTGATAATAAATTCACCACAATTTCTTGGAGAATTGATTCTGGGAGAGTTCCTTGGGTGACCACAATATCTCCCAGAGTATGACCTTGAATCCATTCCTGAACCAGATCAAACTGCCCATTTTCCGAAAAATAAGCATATAGCTTAGGTATACTATCTGCTCCTTCTCCTAAATATTTTCAAGTAGCTGCTTCCCTTTCAAATCGTTGTTGAATCATCCTATAGGTTTGGGGGTCATTGGTAACTGGTTTCAGTTGCTTAATCACACAGCGGCGATGGGAAGGCATATGAATGTCTTCCGCCAAAAAAGTTTCACCAAAACCGCCATAACCCAATACCTGAATGATTTTATAGCGATTGTTAAGTAGGGTTGTTCTCATCCACTGTAAAAAAACGAGTGTCTTTACAGATGTATATAAACTCTTACATTCGTAACATCTTTGAATCAAAATGAGGAAAATCAAAAAAGAAATTCTTTCCCTTGCTGTCTGCTTTCTGTTCATCTGACATCCGGCTATTCTTGCGATATACTGTGTTTTGGATATGTAACAGGATTTGGACTCTATGTACCTCTCACTCTGGCCTGGAAAACCCTATCCTTTAGGAGCAAAGTGGGATGGTAAGGGTACTAATTTTGCCCTATTCTCAGAACACGCTACATCTGTGGAGTTATGTCTTTTTGATAAGCTAGGGCGCGAAACTCGTTTATGCTTAAGGGAAGTAAGTAATTTTGTTTGGCATGGTTATGTCCCTTCCATTGGACCAGGACAAAGATATGGGTTTAGGGTACATGGTCCTTTTGCTCCCCAAGAAGGCTATCGATTTAACCCCAACAAGTTACTCATAGATCCCTATGCCAGGGCAATTGAAGGTGATATTCAATTTGGAGAAGGTATTTTCGGTTATCGCTGGGACGACCCCCAGGAAGATTTGGGATTTTCCGAGCTTAACAGTGCTGAATTGATTCCTAAATGTATCGTCGTTGACGAGTCCTTTGATTGGGAAGGAGATAAACTCCTGCGAACCCCTGCCCATCAAACGGTAATTTATGAGATGCATGTTAAGGGTTTTACTACCTTACATTCAGAAATTCCCCGTAAACTCCGTGGAACCTATGCTGGTTTAGCTCACCCCGGAGCTATTTCCCACCTTCAAGCTTTGGGTGTAACAGCAATAGAGTTAATGCCCATACACCATTTCCTCAACTGTCCAGGACATTTAGTCAACAAGGGTTTAAAAAATTACTGGGGTTATGATTCCCTTGCTTACTTAGCTCCCTACTCTGGTTATAGTGCTAGTGGTTCTCGAGGTGGGCAAGTACAAGAATTTAAGGAAATGGTAAAAGCCCTTCACAAATCAGGAATTGAGGTGATTCTAGATGTAGTTTATAACCACACAGGAGAAGGGAATCAACTAGGCCCAACCATCTCTCTCAAAGGAATTGATAACACTTCTTACTATCGTTTGGTAGAAGAAGATCCACGTCACTACATGGATTTTACAGGTTGTGGAAACTCCTTGAACGTTAGAGAACCCCAAGTCCTGAAGTTAATTATGGATAGCTTGCGTTACTGGGTACAGGAATGCCATGTAGATGGTTTCCGATTTGACCTAGCATCGGCATTAGCTAGGGAACTTTATGCAGTTGATCGCCTAGCCTCTTTCTTTGATATTATCCACCAAGACCCTACCCTGGCAGATGTAAAATTAATTGCTGAGCCCTGGGACGTAGGTGAAGGTGGTTATCAAGTGGGTGAGTTTCCCCTATTATGGTCAGAGTGGAATGGTAAATATCGTGACACCGTTAGGGACTTTTGGCGAGGTGAGGATAGTCGTTTAGCAGAGTTTGCTTATCGCTTTACTGGCAGCTCTGACCTATATATGGCGAATGGACGCAGTCCTAACGCCAGTATAAACTTTATCACTGCCCATGATGGATTTACCCTGAATGATTTAGTTAGTTATAACCAAAAGCATAATGAGGCAAATGGAGAAGATAGTCGGGATGGGGATAATCATAACCGTTCTTGGAACTGTGGTGAAGAAGGGGAAACCAGCGATACCTCCATCCTGAAACTTAGGAAACACCAACGGCGTAATTTTTTAGTCACCCTACTATTATCCCAAGGTGTACCGATGTTACTCATGGGTGATGAAATGGGGCGTTCGCAAGGGGGTAATAATAATGCGTACTGTCAAGACAATGAGGTTTCTTGGCTAAATTGGGAATTACAAGAAGAAAATGAAGCTTTACTCGATTTTAGTCGCCAATTAATTGATTTCCGCCGGAAACACCCCGTATTTCGTCGCCGGAAGTGGTTTCAAGGTAGAGCCATCCATGGTTATGGCGTACATGACATTGGCTGGTTTAACCCTGACGGGGGAAAAATGACTGAAGAACAGTGGAATGCAGGATATACAAAAGCCATCGGTATTTTCCTCAATGGAGAAGGAATTGCAACACCGGGAGAGCAGGGACAAAAAATCATTGATGATAGTTTTTTACTGTTCTTCAATGCCCATTATGAAACCCTGGATTTCTGCATTCCTGACGGATTACAGCAATGGGAATGGCTAACTATTATCGATACTACTAAACCCCGCTTTGTTCGCCGTGGTAAGCGTTATACCGATAATCAAGTAATTCTTGTAGAAGGGCGATCGCTTATATTACTACAACGTTTGGGTATTAGTGAGAGTGAAGAGGACTGAAGAAAACCACAGAGATGAGCAGGGAGGACAAGGATAAGAAATTTTAACTGTTAATTGTCAACTATTAACCACTAAGCATCAACATTCCCTACTCAATCTAAAATCTATAATTTCAGAGAAAATATGCACCTCGGTTCTGAATATTTAGGCGATCGCAATTGCAATTTTACCCTATGGGCTCCTCTGATGGAGGAGGTTGCTGTCCATCTCATTTCCCCGGAAAATAAGATTATCCCTTTACAAAGAAAAACACGGGGATATTGGCAAGGAACTGTCACAGATGTGGAACCGGGCAGTCTTTATTTTTACCAATTAAATGGACAGTTAAATCGACCGGATCCCGCATCGAATTTCCAGCCCCAAGGAGTACATGGAGCCTCTGAAGTTATTGACCATAATAGCTTTTATTGGAATGATTTCCAATGGCGAGGATTACCTGTAGAAAAGATGGTAATCTATGAATTACATATAGGTACTTTTACAACAGAAGGGACATTTTATTCCGTAATTCCTCGTATTCCTGTGTTGAGAAATTTGGGTGTTACCGCAATCGAAATTATGCCCATAGCTCAGTTCCCTGGAGAACGCAACTGGGGCTATGATGGAGTTTATCCCTATGGGGTGCAAAATTCTTATGGTGGTGTAGATGGATTAAAGCGATTGGTGGACGCCTGTCATCAACAAGGGATAGCGGTAATTCTTGATGTAGTATACAACCATCTGGGGCCAGAAGGTAATTACCTATGGGGTTTAGGAACCTACTTCACCGATAAATATAAAACTCCCTGGGGTACTGCAATCAACTACGATGATGCTTACAGTGATGGAGTGCGAGAGTATTTTACCCAGAATGTTGTCTACTGGCTGGAAACCTACCACATTGATGCTTTAAGGTTAGATGCAATCCATGCCATTTACGATCTTGGAGCCAAGCATATTCTACAAGAAATGTCAGAAGCAGTAGCGGAAATTAACCGCAGAGATGGCAAAAAAAGATACTTGATTGCCGAAAGTGAACTTAACGACCCCAAGATATTACGTTCTTCAGACTTCGGCGGTTATGGAATTGATGCCCAGTGGAGTGACGATTTTCACCATGCTTTGCATACTGTACTGACTGGAGAAAAACAAGGATATTATGAGGATTTTGGTAGTTTAGAACAGTTAGCGAAAGCTTATACCCAGGTCTATGTTTATGCTTGGGATTATTCCCCCCACCGTAAACGATATCATGGGAGTGAGCCCAAAGGTTGTAAATCTACCCAATTTATAGTTTGTGCCCAAAATCACGATCAAGTAGGGAATAGGATGATGGGCGATCGCTTTACCCATTTATTATCCTTCTCCGCCTTAAAATTATCCGCCGCCGCAACAATTTTGTCACCCTATATACCAATGTTATTTATGGGTGAAGAGTATGGAGAAACTTCACCCTTCCTTTATTTCGTTAGTCATAGTGATGCAGGTTTAATTGAAGCGGTACGTCAGGGAAGAAAAGAAGAATTTGCAGTTTTCCATGCACAAGGAGAAGCACCAGATCCCCAAGCTATAGAAACCATGCTGCGATCGCAATTAAACTGGGAGCAACGCCACCAGGGCAAGCAGGGCATGTTGTGGTTATTTTACCAAAAGTTACTTCTACTGCGTGCCGAAATCCCTGCACTGGCTAACTTAGATAGGCATAAATTAGAGGCAACAGTTATCCATTCAGCAAAAGTTCTTCAATTAAAACGTAGTTACGGAAGTAACGAAGTCATTTACTGGCTGAGCTTCAATCAGGAAAGCGTTACAGTGAAAGAAACCCTACCAGTTGGAAACTGGAACAAGTTACTGGATTCTGGTGATACCCAGTGGGGAGGGGATGGTTCTGTTTTACCCCAGGTATTGAGCGGTGATATCCAGCAGAAATTAGTACTAACTCCTCACAGTGTGGCGTTGTATGGGAATTAGTATTGGATGTTCAATATTGGGCGTTGCATAAGTGCGGGATGAATTAGCGTTTGAAACCATTTCTCAATGGTTTCAAATTTAGTGAAATCATCCCCTGATTCAGTCTATGCCCAATATTGATAATATATAGGGCATAGACTGCTAATGCTACTTCATACGCCGAGATTCCATTGGCAAACGATCATTAAGTAGTTAAACATAATTAATTACACAATGTCATTGCGAGTCAAACGGAGTGAAACGAAGCAATAGCAAGGGTAAGGACTACTTTGCGTAGCTTTTAATAATGGTAAATATTTTTGTTTACTTACTTATTTACCCATCACGTAATATTGAACAGAGTGATATTCAACCCCCATTGTTCACCATTGTTCAGTACTCAATGGTGAACAATGGGGGTTGAATATGTTTGGACGAATTTGGGTATATTTATTCCTTAACTATTTGGGTAGCACTAATGGTGTTAACAACAGTTGGAAAATAACAAGCACCAGAAGTAGCTAGCTAGATATTTGCTAACTAAAACCCATCAGGAAGTTATAACAACAGCCAATCGCGCCATAATAGAAGAGATGATTACAACAATTATGGTGTACATGAGCAATTAACCAGAATCGAGTTTGAGTCGATGCTAGGAATTACACTCAAGGAAACCAAAGTTTACCGAGAAATTAAACAAGAGGGGAGGGAAGAAGCAACCGTTCAACTCGCAATTGGGCAGTTAAGTAAGCGATTTGGAGAATTATCAGAGGAAATACGTTCTTCTATTACTGGTTTCCCTTTACCTGTACTAGAGGATTTGAGTGAAGCTCTGTTAGATTTCTCTAATTTAAATGGGTGCGACTCTTTTTGTAAGAGGGGGAGTGGAACTTAGACAAGTATTGGAAGAGGTGGAGGGGTAGTAGAACAACGAGCTTTGGTTTGAGAACTTGCTTGTTCAAAGGAATACCACTAGAGTACAAAGACAGGTGATTGCGTTTATGTTCTTGTTGTAGATGAAACTGCCAATACTCATCCCAATCGCCACTGATGTATAAAGAACCCAGGGGAAAAATAGCCTCACCACCCCTCATGGTCCATCTAGCCCCAGTGATATCCATCCTGTCTTTAATCAGGTGGGGACAAGCACCCTCAATCACCCCCGTGGCGATGAGCAATCCAGCTTTTAAGTAATCGTCAGATTTGAGGTATTTGGCATTGTTAAGTAAATATCTAGCACAGGGATCCACGGGTTTACGTTCTTGGGGGGTGAGTTTGGGTCAAGTCGCACTCCGGGGCATACCTGGGGCAACTGAACTTGATTTACCTTCAAGGATAAGCTGTAAACGTTTGCTCTCCCTACCTTCTGCCTGTGTTGAAGTCTGAGAATAAAAGACAAATGCAGCTTTCCACAAATACTCAATCACATGGATAATATCCCTGTCTTAGTCCATGAGAATATTGCTGTGCTGGTAGATTAAACTCCCCATCCAAAGGAAATAGCGTATTTGTCTTTCTTCCTACAGAACTGATTCTATTGGCGATTACTGTGCCAAATAATGTGGTCAATTTCCGCGACAATTTTTTCTTGTGTGTTCTGTTTACTGAGTCTGTGCCTGCACACTCTCCCTCTATTTCATCTTGACTGCGTTTATCAAAATATCCTTGAACTTATCCCAATAATATGATTTTGTTAATCCAAATATGGATTGTTGCAAGAGACAAAAAAGCATAAAAACAAGCTGAAATTCTTTCCCATCTGACAACAAGACGACGATATTTTTTTTGAAAGCATGGGAAACAACGTTCTTGTTGAAAACGTGAGACGGAAATTTTAATGGGTCTGCCCTTGTTCTTCTTTTGTCTTCCAAACCCGCTTAGGCCATTCCGGCCTAATACCACCTCTACGTAAAGCAGCGCGCTTATCCTTAGAATCCTAGCCTTTGTCAGCAGCAAGCACTTTCAGGGGTTTAGGGGGTCTACCGGGTTTGTTGGTCTTAACCTTTACACTGTCTAGAAGTGGTATCACCTGGGATCTTTCACTACCATTGGCAGGTGTGGTGCGATTGGATC
This sequence comes from Richelia intracellularis, assembly GCA_000613065.1. Classification (GTDB taxonomy): domain Bacteria; phylum Cyanobacteriota; class Cyanobacteriia; order Cyanobacteriales; family Nostocaceae; genus Richelia; species Richelia intracellularis_B. The sequence goes on from CBZS010000135.1 coordinate 7,072, forward strand.
AAGGCATTCCTGAGCCTTCAGTAAGAGTGTGTATTAAAATACCCTTTCCTTCTCCACCGTAAGCAACACCATCACCACCGCCCTTTCCAAGGGGAAAAAGACCCGTCCACCTCGCCATAACTCCAGTTTATTAACCCTTTATCTTGTCCAATCCCCAATATTCGTGGTTGTAAAGCCTTTAACCTCCCGTCCAACTGCCAACGTTTGAGCCATGGATGTGCAGAGCTCTTTGATGCCCATATTTCTCCTTTTGGAACGTCACACCAACGAGACTGCAGTATCAATAAATACAGCGAAATACTGGGTACATAACGAAATGAAGAATGTGGTATTCCTCGTTCGCGTTTCTCTGGCGGTTTCGGAAAAATATCCTCAAACAAAGACCACTCCAAATTACTCAGTCCTTCAAAACGTCCAGCCATCAGATGATATAACCCCTCTTACTCAACAGGCATATTATCACCTTCTGCTATTAGTGGGATAAGAACAGGTAAGAACCGTCTCAATAGTTCGTATCCATTCTCAACTAACTTACTCTCTATCTGGGAGTGTTCTAACCCACAAATGTTGTCTGAGTCTAACCAACTAACTATCTGTTCAAATAGTTCTCGTGCTTGTGACCAAAACATACCTTGATTTTATGTAGATCCTTGCATAGGGTGTGGAACTGTTCCTGTTTTTTCACTTTTTACAAGCCAATTCCATCAAGTACATTTTTGGCTGTCAATACTACTCTGGTTGACTTGTCATTTATTATTCTTATATCATGCTCCGTACTACCAAAAGAGTCGCACCCAATTTAAATTATTTACAGGCTTGGTTAGAAAATCATGGAAAAAGTCGCAGCTAACTATTCCTAATAATTGCGTACCTATAAGTTATACCTATAAATTATAAAATATTAAGAAAGTGTAAGTATGCAAATACCTATAGCAACATATCGAATACAGTTTAATCCTAATTTTGGTTTTGACGAAGCCCGAGCGATCACAGCTTATTTGGCTGATATGGAAATCTCTCATATTTATGCATCTCCCATTCTCACAGCTCGTCAAGGTAGCACCCATGGTTATGATACTGTAAATCCAACCGAAATTAGTCCTGAGTTGGGAGGAATAGAGGAGTTTCTTGCACTCAGGCAAAAGCTAGAAGATTATCAAATGGGATGGATACAGGATATTGTTCCGAACCATATGGCATTTGATAGTCAAAATCATATGTTAGTGGATGTGTTGGAAAATGGTCCAGATTCCCAGTATCGCAATTTTTTTGATATTGATTGGAACCATCCCTACGGAGGTATTCAAGGTAGGGTTTTAGCTCCTTTTTTGGGTAAATTTTACGGTGATTGTTTAGAAAGTGGCGAATTACAACTCCAGTATGAAGAGAATGGTTTAACTATTAATTACTACTCCTGGAAGTTCCCCATTCGTATCGAATCTTATTACCTAGTTTTAACTTACAATTTAGGTGCTCTTCGGGAAAGTTTAGGTAGGGATAATCCCCATTTTGTCAAATTGATGGGTGTATTATATATGCTGAAATATATTCCTTCCGGGGAAGAGGGAAGGGAAAGGTATGATCAAATTTCCTTTATAAAAAGGATGCTATGGGAAGTTTGGAATGATAGCCCAGATGTACAGCAGCATATTACTGAAAACATTCGTATTTTTAATGGAGAGCCTGGGAATCCAGAAAGTTTTAATTTATTGGAAAATTTACTTGCGGAACAATTTTTCCGTCTTTCTTTCTGGAAAGTAGGGAACGAAGAACTAAATTACAGAAGATTTTTTACTGTTAATGATTTAATCTGTTTGCGAATTGAAGATGAGAAAGTTTTTGAAAATACCCATAAGTTAATCTTCCAATTAGTCGAAGAAAATAAGTTTAATGGTTTGAGAATTGACCATATTGATGGTTTATATGACCCGACACAATATTTAAATCGGTTGCGGGAATATGCACCAGAGACGTATGTAATAGTTGAAAAAATACTAGAAAATAAAGAAGAATTGCCAATTGTCTGGTCAATTCAAGGCACTAGTGGTTATAACTTCTTAGCACAGATTAATTATCTATTTTGTCAGCAGGAGAATGAGCAGAAATTTGATGACATTTACCACGGTTTTATAGGCAGAATAGTGAATTGTCAGGACATAATCGACAAAAATAAAAGATTAATCATCAGCAAGCATTTAGCTGGGGATATTGATAACTTGGCAAATATGCTGAAACAAATTTGCGATCGCTATCGTTATGCCAGCGATTTTACTATTTATGGTCTTAAGGCTGCTTTAATAGAGATTATGGCACTGTTTCCGGTATATCGCACCTATATTAATAGTACAGAAGCCAGTAAAAGCGATCGTGAATATATTCAACAAGTAATTAACCAAGCGAAGTGCAATATTCCTAACTTCCTCAATGAAGTGGTATTTATTGAAAAATTCCTGCTACTAGACTTTGACGAGTTCCTCACCGAAGAGAACAGAGAACAGTGGTTACATTTTCTCATGCGCTTGCAGCAGTTTACTGGACCATTGATGGCAAAGGGAGTGGAAGACACTACAGAATATGTGTACAATCGTTTGATATCCTTAAATGAGGTAGGCTCAGATCCCTCCCATTTTGGTAGTTCCCAAGAAGATTTCCACAACTTTAACCATACACGATTCACTCAATGGCCCCATGCCATGAATGCCACTTCTACCCATGATACTAAGCGAGGGGAAGATGTTAGGGCTAGAATTAATGTTTTGTCAGAAATGCCTGAAGAATGGGAAGAAAACCTCAAACAATGGCGAGAAATTAACGCATCTCAGAAAAATACAACTGCTGGGATGGATATACCCACAGCCAATGATGAATACTTCTTCTATCAAACCCTAATTGGTGCTTTTCCTTGGTATGAAGATGAATATTCTACTTTTGTTGATCGCATCAAGGAATATATCATTAAAGCCATACGGGAAGCCAAAGTGCATACAGCATGGCTTAAACCAGATACTGATTACGAAAATTCTTTCACTGAATTTGCCGAACAGGTACTAAAACCTGATAACAATGAGTTTTTAGCCTCTTTCCAAGCCTTCCAGCGTAAAATAGCCTTCTATGGGGTTTTCAACTCCCTTTCCCAAACTTTACTCAAAATTACTGCCCCTGGACTTCCTGACTTCTATCAGGGAACCGAATTATGGGATTTGAGTTTAGTCGATCCTGATAACCGTCGTCCAGTCAACTTTAACTTACGCCAACAATATCTAGAAGAAATTAAAATTCAAAGTGACGCAGATTTATCCAGTTTGATTGCAGATTTACTGGAACACCCAGAGAACGGTAAAATTAAACAATTCTTGATTTATCAGCTACTGAAAGTAAGAAAACAATACTCCGAAATATTTCAGCGTGGAGTGTATCAGAAACTAAATGTAGCTGGTAGCTTAAAAAGTCATATTGTTGCTTTTTCCAGAGAATTAGGAGAGCAAAAAATTATTGCGATCGCTCCCCGTTTTATAACATCCTTAATTAAAGAGGGAGAATATCCTCTAGGAGAGCAAGTATGGCAAGAAACTCGCATTGTTTCCCCTAATGGTTCTACCCCTGTGTGGCATAATTTATTAACCGGACAGCAAGTCCAAGGTGATGATACCCTGTGGATAAGGGATATTCTACAAAGCTTTCCTATTGCTTTGTTAGTAAATCAAACTGACACAAGCTTATAATTACCGGAAAATGGGGGAAATTTCCCCCAGCTTGATTCAAATTAACAAGTTAAGCCGACATTCCGAAAAAGTTGAACGCTAATTATCGATTATGTTTTAGGATTAGCTGAATTTTGTGCGAATAACTAAGTCATAAACTACCGATAATATTTCTTATTCGCAGAAACTCGCAAAACTTATGTATTCTTTACATGACCGAAATTAAAAATTTATGGAATTAGTGGATATTTATCTATTTATGCTTATAGAATTATTTTATAACAACTAATTTGTCTCTCAAAATTTGAATTATAAACTGTTTATATACCCAGGGTAAGAGGATATTTTAAAAGGTGGGAGGTCTCATAAAAAAGCTCACAAGGCATATGCTGAGAATTATAGAAAACAGGACCCCGTGAGCAAATGACTAAGAATTATCCTAGCAATTTAACGTGGGAACAGTGGGAGTTAATCCCAGAGCTGTTTCCAGAGGCAAAACCAGGTGGTCGTCGACCTACAACATGTATGTACCCAGTAGTAAACGCGATTTTATACGTACTGTGTCAAGGATGTACATGGCGGGCATTACCAGGAGATTTACCACCTTGGTCTACAGTCTATGGCTATTTCAGAAGATGGCGCAAATACGGTACTTGGCTTCAGGTTCATGACAAACTATATCAATGGGTTCGGGTAGCAGCCAGTGGAGAACCAAGTCCATGGGAAGCAGCCTTTGATAGCCAATCAGTTGAAACCGCAACCATGATTTGTACGGATGTTGGTTTCGACCCAGGAAAAGAAATACATGGACGTAAGCGATTTATTACCGTTGACTTGTTAGGGCTAGTTTTGCGAGTCTTGGTTACTTCTGCAAGTGTGCTAGAACGTGCAGGGGCTAAACTAAACGTGCACTTTCTGGCAGGTTTATCAGATGAAAGATAAAGTTAAAAGACTGCACACTATCTCGATGGATGGAGGATATCGGGGGGAAGATTTTGCCCACTGGATAATCGATGTTTTTCGTTGGATTGTAGAAGTGGTTCTCAGACCCTTAGAAAAGAAGGGTTTTACCCTTTTACCAAAACCTTGGGTTGTACAACGAACTTTCCGGTGGCTCAATTGGTGTAGAAGATGAAGTAAGGACTATGAAAGGCTACCTGAAACTTCTGAGACTTTAATCTATATTGCAATGATATGTATCATGGTCAGGCGACTTGCATGATTTGTAACTCACTTCGACTTTTAAAACATCCTCTAAGGGCATCTCAAATTCTATTGACAAGGGGGTTGAGAGGTCTCATCATGTTGGGATAAACAAGCAGTAAGAACAGTCAGCATATAATTCTTATCCATAGCGGCTCCATTAGATTTTTGGCGATTACTACGTTTCAAAGATTGCTGTAGGTTTAAAGCATTAAGAGCTATTCGCCCCATAAGTGCTAAGTTTTGTGGAGCATGACCAGTACGGACACCACAAGCATCTTCAGAAAAAGTGACATCTAAAGTCCAATGCAACCGATTTTCCACACCCCAATGAAGACGAATCACTTGTCCTAAGTTACGAGTATAACAATTTAAACTAGTTAGATAAAACTGAACTTCACCCACGGGTTGTTTGATTCCAAAGATGTGGTACCCGCACAACCATCACAACCCATTTAAGACCAACCCAATTGTCTTGGTTATGCAAAGTTTGCAGTTGAGAAATAGGAACACACCAAATTTGACGTTTTTCAGTACGATGATGACCTTTCTCTACCCGTTTATCATAACTATGGATAATATCTTTAAAGCCTTGAGATAACTGTTGCTAAAATCAATTTTTCACTTGTCCGTAAAGTGTAGGATGATTACCTTTGAGTGCTAAAACATAATTTGCTTTTGCATTCAATATTTGGGATGCAATTGCTGTTTGCGTACCCATGGCATCAATGGTAATAATACATCCAGCCATGTCTAATAATTCCAATAATGCAGGGATTGCTGTAATTTCATTCCATTGATTTATCGTCTTGTTTTACTTGTCCTAAAACAAGACGATAAATCAATCGACCATGCACTAACTAGATGTAACCCTGATTTACCCTGTTCTATATCATAGGAATCTTTGAGGGTCTTACCATCAATGGGAATTACCTGTGCTCCTGGGGCTTCAACTATTGATTCTACCCAACGTGGAAAGCATCCCTCAAATACTTTTGGGTTAATGGGTTTAAACACCCGTCGAAACGTATCTGCACTTGGGATGCCCTCTGGTAAAGCTAAAAACTGCTCCAACCAGTCGTATTTACTCAATCCATAATTTTCCATGTCCTCCCATCCCTTACCTCCTGGAATCACTGATAGTATTCCAATGATTAAAATATCTGTTAATAAATGGACACGAGTTCTTTCTACAGCTCGGTCTTGTATCTCACTAAAAACTAATGACATCTTTTCTGTCAATGCAGTGGCATTGGCTATACTCAATTTTTTTGAGCTTTTAATCTTTGGTTTTGAAGATTTGAAACCCGTAGGCGCAAGCCTTCTTGTCAGAGATACCATTAGACTAAGCCGTTCAGTTAAGATAGACCCTTTGCGTCCTTAGCATAGGACTTAACTTCTTTAATACTTAAATGTCCATTTTTGTGCCCCACGAGTGTTCCAGCAACTGGGGAAGATTGGGTGGCGTAGGGGAGTACCAGGTGGGGGTCTGAGTGTTTATTGGGCTTAATCAAGGTCTTGATGCCCCTACCTGGCACCACGGAATCTAGGGAAGTGTTCCCCAGTTGCGTCAACTTTTTTTGGCGATGTCCCTCCAGTACCCCCCCAAAGGGCGTTGGCGTAGCCTGCGCTTAGGCACGAAGTGCCCGTCGTTGGGGTTCCCACTTGAGAATCAAGACATACCTCACAATTATGTACAACAATCTGTAATTTTCACTACAAAATTAGATGCCCTTACCCTGGGGTTGAAGGTAAGGTTTTATGTATACTACCCTGGGAAAAGGCGCTCCGCATCTACACCCGAGTAGGAAATGCTATAAACTAATAAACCAGTAACGTCAACAGTAAGCTTACCATTATTAATTTAAGATCCCCTATTTTTACTTAGGAATAATGGAAAATTCTATGACTGAAGCAACAGCACCCAGTATTGATCGCCTTGTGGAAGAATCTTTGCCCCAGATTCATTATCAGGTAGCCATGTCCCAACCCGCAACGCACCTATTTGAAGTGATGTTGCACATTCAAAATCTCTCCTCACCAATCCTAGATTTAAAGCTACCTGTGTGGACACCTGGTTCTTACTTAGTGCGGGAATACGCCAAACACTTACAAGATTTCACAACGGTTGCTGGCAATCAGTCATTAAAATGGCGCAAAATTAGTAAAAATCACTGGCAAGTAGAAACTAGTAATATTACAGAAGTAACCGTAAGATATCGTGTTTTTGCTAACGAGCTATCTGTACGTACCAATCATTTAGATAGTTCCCATGGATATTTCAATGGTGCTGCTTTGTTTCTCAGAGTTATTGGCTGGGAACAGCAACCGATGCAGATAACTATTATTCCCCCCTATGAAGAATGGCAAGTTACCACGGGTCTACCACAAATCTCCAACAAATATCATACTTTTCTGGCGGCAGATTTTGATACCTTGGTAGATAGCCCTTTTGAAGTTGGGACACATCAATTACACCACTTTCAAGTAATGGGCAAACCCCATGAATTGGCAATTTGGGGAGAAGGTAATTTTCAAATTGAACCCATGATTGCTGATATCAGCAAAATTATTGAGGTGGAGGCAAAGATGTTTGGGGGATTACCTTATGACAGGTATGCATTCCTCCTACATTTGTTTTCCCAAGCCTATGGAGGCTTAGAGCATAAAAACAGTTGTTCTTTAATCTATCAGCGATTTGGATTCCGCGAGCGCCAAAAATATGAACGATTCATGCAGCTAGTAGCCCATGAATTTTTCCACCTGTGGAATGTCAAGCGCATTCGTCCCCAGGAGTTGGAAGTATTTGACTATGACGAAGAAAACTACACACCCTGTTTATGGTTTTGTGAGGGAACTACCAGTTTCTATGACTTGTTTATTCCCCTGAGAGCCGAAATTTATGACGCTGGCTCATTTTTGCATAACTGGAGTAAGGAAATTACTCGTTTCCTCACCACCCCAGGGAGGAAAGTACAACCATTGACAGAATCTAGCTTTGATGCGTGGATAAAACTGTATCGTCCCCATGCCCATAGTCCCAATTCTCAGATATCCTACTATTTAAAAGGGGAAATAATCTCCCTATTATTAGATTTAGACATTCGTGCCCAACATCAAAATCAGCGTTCCCTAGATGATGTCATGGTACAAATGTGGGAGAAATTTGGTCAAGATGAAGTTGGTTATACCTCAGAGCAACTTAAGGAAGTGATTGAATCTGTTGCGGGTAAGGACTTAACTGATTTTTACCAACGATATATTGAAGGAACTGAAGAACTACCGTTCAATCAATATCTAGAGCCATTTGGCTTACAACTAGTTGCAGATACTGAAATTACACCATTCTTGGGAATAAAGGTAACTAGTGAAAACGGTAGAGAAAAGATTAAATTTGTCGAGTCAGATTCCCCCGCACAGTTAGCTGGAATTGATGCAGAGGACGAGTTGTTAGCAATTGATGGTTTGCGGGTAAATGGGAATCAACTTAGCGTGCGCTTACAAGAATACCAGCCTCAGGATACCATCCAAATCTCATTTTTCCACCACGAACAACTCTGTTCGGTTCCCGTCACCTTAGATAAACCCCGTGCCCAAAAGTATCAAATATTTCCTGTAGAAAATCCTTCTCTCATTCAGAGAAAGAACTTTGCTGGTTGGTTAGGTACCTCCATTACAGATTTATAGATAATATAAGGGAGCAGTTTGCTCCCTTAACATCTGACCCTTAGACCCTACTTCAAAATATAGGACTAGCATTAGAAGCCCTAGCATGCAGTACATCCGTTGCTTGTTGGGCAGAAAGAGGACGGTAGAATAAATAACCTTGAACACTTTCACAATTAATTGACCTTAGGAACTCTAACTCCTCCTGTTTTTCCACACCTTCAGCAGTTATTTTTAACCCCAAACTTTGTCCCAAAGTTGCGATCGCTTTAATAATATGAGACATTTTGGCATCATTAGTTAACTCCTTAATAAAGGAGCGATCTATTTTCAGATTATGCAAGGGTAGTAGTTGTAAACGAGATAGGGAAGAATAAGCAGTACCAAAATCATCAATGGACAAATGGACACCCATATTTTCCAGTTCTCGCAAGATCTTTTGGGTAAAACCTATATCATCAATAGCTGTGCTTTCCGTAATTTCTAATTCTAAGTATTGTGGTTCTAAACCTGTTTCTGCCAAGATATTACCCACCATTTCCAGCAACTCTGGTTGGCGAAACTGTTTGGGAGCTAAGTTAACAGCCATCGTTAAAGTAGGAAGTCCTGCTTCTTGCCAAGCTTTATTTTGTTCGCAAGCTGTGCGTAAAACCCACTCTCCAATAGGTACAATCCAGCCGTTCTCTTCGGCAATGGGGATAAAAGTACTAGGATATATTAGTCCCATATCCGGGTGTTGCCAACGCAATAGTGCTTCCATTCCCGTCACTGCACTGGTGGCAATATCAACCTTAGGCTGGTAATAAACCACTAATTCATTCCGCTCTAAGGCATAACGTAAACTTTTTTCTAAACTGAGCAATTCGGGGTTTTTACAACCCAAGGAAGTGGTATAAAACTGGTAATTGTTTCTTCCTTGCTCTTTAGCATAATATAGGGCAGCATCTGCATGTTTAATCAGACTTTCATCATCGGGACTGTACTCATCTAATAAAGCAATACCTACACTGCCACTAATAAATAGTTCATTCCCTTCAATATGGAATACCTTATCCAGGGATTCTAATATTCTTGCTGCTAACTGAGTCACCTCATCTAGGGATTTAACTCGAGGTAAGAGTATGGTAAATTCATCTCCACCCCAACGAGCCACTACATCTCCTGCCCTTAGGCATTCTCGTAAGCGATAAGCAACATCTTGTAATAATTTATCTCCCAAGCTGTGCCCTAAAGTGTCATTAATCATTTTGAATTTATCTAAATCCAAAAACATGACAGCTAAACTTTCCTGATTCCGGGATGCATTCGGTAGAGCATAGGCTAATTGTTGATTGAATAATGAGCGATTGGGTAAGCCAGTCAGCATATCATGAAGGGCTTGGTGGCGAATAATATCCTCTACCTGTTGGCGCTGCCAAACATTACTAATGTTAGCAGCCATGGTAATTAGAGTGGATTCCTCTTGCTCATTCCATTGTCGCGGCTTCACGCAATCTGCCAAACCCAAGTAACCCCAGAACTGATTTTCTAATCGTAATGGTACTAATATCAAAGACTGAATATCATCTTTAAGTAAAAACTCTTGTTCTCCAGGGGGAAAGTCTGCGATCGCACCCCTAATAATATTACCTTCTGATAATACATTATACCAACGATTTAGTCCTGAATTTTCGTAAGCCTGATTATACCAGTGGGTACGGGTGATTTTTGTCTCAGATGTATCCCGACTCCACTCATATTTCAAACTTACAGCCATATCCCCTGAAACAGAATGGGGGTGATTCTCAAATAAATATACTCTGTCTACATTTGCTGCTTCTCCCAAAATACCCAAAGTCTGGAGCAGAGCTTTATCATAATTCATCTCTGCTAACAAATAATTAGCACCATCAGCAACAGCTTTAAGCAAGCGAACGCGTTGTAGAAGTTCACTTTCAGCTCTCTTTCTTTCAGTAATATCACTAATCAGAAAAGTTCTAATTAAGTCACTTTCAGGAATGTAATGAACAGACTGTTCGAAAAAATATTGCCCTACTTGGACTTCCCGAATGAAGGAACTCGCTTTGTCGTCTGTCACTGAAATAGAGAGAGCTGCTAGTATGGGATGTTGCTGCCCCTCCTTGCGTAAATTGGGAAATTTTAAATTAGCAGCTGGATTCATATAAGTAACTGTTCCTGCCAGGCTCATTTCAATAATAGGGTTGGGAATCAGTTCCGGAAAAGAAGCTAAACGAGCTAAAGCAATATCACTTGAACCTTGGGAGTTCTGAGCACCAAGGGAGATTAAAGTATCAAATGGGTTAATTGAGTTAGCTTGTTCTAATAATAATTCCGATACATCATCAACTGTAAAATCCTCAGTAATGTTTTCTCCTGATACATCACAAATTGCATAGTATATTGCTTTAGCTTGGTTGCAACCAAATTCGATAATGTCTCCATGCTTGAGATCGTGGGAGACGCATTTTCTACCATTAACTAGTAGACCATTTGTACTGGGTTTGCCATGAAAATTGCCATCCACTACCCGAAAACCATATTGTTCAGTATCTGGGACTGTTACCCGTAGTAAAATAGCGTGTTGACGAGAAACAGAGCGGGCACGCAAATTAATAGAGTTTCTGGAATCCCTCCCCAGGGAATATGTTGTTTCTTGAAGAGTTATAACCCTTTGCCCTTGAATATCTTTGACTACTAAAATGTGACTAATTTTTTCCTTGTCATTATCTTCTGTCATGAAATGAACCTCTAAAAATATTATTTATATTGAAACTTAAAAAAATAAATGTTAATCAATAATCATTTTGTATATGGGCCATCCTGTGTTTTTCCATTGAAAAACTTAATTTCCATGTCAAGACAGGTCTATAGCAAATTAAAAAGATAAGCACTCACATAAAAGTCAAAGACTTGTACGATCTATTGCTTTTTGTGCCGCTAATTTTTCTATGTTCCTAAGTAAAATATAAATAGAACAAATAAGTTATTAAAGTTTTTTTGTTATTTTGTGTTGCTAAATACCTAGAATAAAATCAAATCAGAGTTATAACACATCGTATATTTGCGGATTTTTGATGTTATTTTCTTGAACTTAAATAATAAATAGTTGGGCAGCTCGAAAAATTGAGCAAGTAGCTCGCGAGATGAGAGTATAGGGAGGGAGAGCAGAAGCTGGGGTTGAATCGCCATGGAACAAAAAAAAGTCGGGGAACTTGAACAGCGATACCACAAGTTAGAAAGCAAGAAGACCCTGTTGATGAAGTTAGACGAGACGGTGCCGTGGTCATAATTTCGTCCGATTTTAGAACAAGTCCATGACAAGCCCAGAAAAAATAATGCTGGGCGAAAGCCCATAGATGCAATAGTCATGTTCAAAATGCTTGTGCTGCAACAACTGTACAACATAACATCAGTGATGAAGAACTGGAGTACAAGGTCAATGACCGACTATCGTTCATGATATTTTTGGGCTTGGGACTAGCAGAACCAGTACCAGATGCAACTACAGTTTGGTTATTTCGGCAGCAGTTGAAGCAGCAGGGTCTTATTGAAGAACTGTTTGAGCAATTTGATCGCGAGCTGATAGACCAAGGCTACCAAGCTAAGGGGGGTCAAATATTAGATGCCACACTGATTCCAGTTACCAAGCAGCATAATACTAAGGAAGAGAAGTAAAAACTTGCCCAAGAAGAAATTCCCGAAAGTTGGCAGCAAAAGCCTCATCCCTTGTCCCAGAAGGATACCGATGCTCCCTGGACAAAAAAGAATGGTCAGAGTTACTTTGGTTATAAAAACGACATCAGTATCGATGTAGAGTACGGTTTTATTCGTTGCTATCAAGTAACGGATGCCTCAGTGCATGATTCCCAAGTGTTAGGGGCACTGTTGGATGAGCAAAACCAGAGGGAAGAGGTTTGGGCAGATAGTGCCTATGGTAGTGAATCTATTGAATGGATTCTACAGATTTTACAATTCCTCAGTCACATTCATGAACGAGCCTACCCCAATCATCCATTGACTGCAAAACACAAAGAAGATAATCGAGAGCGTTCTCAAGTCAGAGCTAAGGTCGAACAGGTTTTTGGTCACTGGGTTAATGAAATGGGAGGCAAGTTAATGGGTTCCATTGGTAAGGAGTCAGTCAAGGCGACTATTGGAGTGAAGAATTTAGTCTACAACTTCAAACGTTATGGATTTTGGGAGAATAAAAATCCTAAAGCTGTGGGATAATTGCGTCTAAATTGGCTCTCTTGAGCGAGATTTCAACTAGAAATAGTTCCGGTTGAGCTATTTTTTGCCCAACTTCACTTTCTTGTAGTTCTTCGAACCCCCTCAGATTACCTAAGACTTGATTAATCGAGGTGCTCTATTCTTTCAGATTATCTTTACGAATAAACACTAAAAGTATTATTTGCTACTGATACCCTAGGGTTAATTATAACTTTATATTTGTCATGGTAACGGATTGAATACGTTGCGAAACATTACTGAGAAAACTAGATATCCTTAGCTGAGATAAATTTTTTTATTTGTTGAGAAAGCTACATTTTTTTACCAACACATAAAAAAGATTATATTAAGCTCGGAAAATAGCACTATTCTTGGTAGTAATTCTGGTGATTAACAAATAATCCCTATTTCACATTTTGCAGAAATAGGGATTATAACTATTAGGCTTATACTGGCTTGAATAATATTATTATCAGAAACACTGAGGTTTTTGATTGAACTAGCTCAATGTAGCATCACAAAAATTATAAAAGAGTATTTTGAGTTATGCTGGGGCTATCTATTATATATATCGATATAAAACTATAGTTATATATAATCATAGACCAAGAGCATATTTAAGACCAGTAATTTTTGGTTTAGTATATTTTCGTGGATTAATTGTAGCTTTTTAAAACTCCAGGGTCTTGTTGTATAGGTAAAATCTCTAAAATATCAGTCTGGGCACAATATTTAATATCTTCATTGCCAGCTAAATTGAGCAGGCGTTTGCCATGACTGGCATGATGAAATAATTCAACTAAATTATCTTGCCATTGAGTATATAGAGCGATTGAACTAATTACTTCGTCATTTCCAGCAATATCATTAGCAGATAAATTGCTTTGTTGCACAATACTATCAGCGATCGCGCCGGCGCAAGCAGTATCTTCTAAGGAGAAGCTACCCTCCCAGCCAGAAGCAACAATCCATACATTTTCTGGTCGATGTTCCAATAAATATTTCACCACTGTATTGCGGTTGACAAAAGCTGCAGTGATAAGAGTTTCAGCCTGTTGTACCCGTTGTAACGCACGAGTACCATTGGTAGTACTAATAAACAACCGTCTACCTTGAACTTTTTCTGGAACGCAATCGAGGGGAGAATTACCGAGATCAAAGCCTGGAACCTTTGCTCCACCACGTTCACCAGCCCTAAGGCGTTTTTCCATCGCCCAAGATTCACTAGTTTTGATCAGCAAGTCTAAATCACTAAAAACTTGTACAGCTTCCCCTCCAGAGGCTAACACTGTAGCCATAGTAGTGGTTGCTCGTAGTACATCAACTACGACCGCACATTCAGGAAGGTGTTCTGTGGGAGTTAATTCTGGAGTATGATAAACGAATAGCTTCACTTGCTAGTTAAACCCAATCTAAATAGTACTGACGAGATCACATTCTACATACTTGATGTCAAGTGAAGGAAGAAGGAAGAGCAGCCGAGTGGAGGAACAGAGGGAGAAAACTTTTATTGGGACTGTCTTCAATGAATGTTAGAGATAAAGGTTCCGGCATGAATTAGGTTTACTATTGATCTAATTAATTTTCGGCGTTGCTGAATCAGGGGATAATTTCACTAAATTTTCAACGATTTCTCAATGGTTTCAAACCCTAATTCATCCCGCACTTATGCAACGCCTAATTTTCTTCTGTTGTGATTGTTCTCCTCATTTATTTTTCAACATGGCACCTTTACCAAACTATCGTCCTAAACAATTATCAGTTGGTCCTCTAGAAGCGGAAATATTACACATAATTTGGGAATTGGGGGAAGTGAGTGTTAAAGATGTACATGATCGCATTCTTGCAGATCCCAGTCGTGAGCTAGCGTATACCTCCGTCACCACTGTATTACGCCGATTGACAGAAAAAGGCTGGCTCGTTTGTAATAAAAATGGGCGAGCATTTTATTGGCGACCGTTAGTAACAAAACGCCAAGCAGATATGATCAAGGCACATGAACAGTTACAACAATTTTTAGCGGTAGGTAATCCTGATGTCATTGCCGCTTTTGCTGATAGTCTAGATGAAGCAGCGAGCGAACAAATCCAAGCCATCGCTCAACGGATTCAAGCCGCTAGACAAGCAAGGGAGGAAGGAAAATAATGCACCTGGTAATGATTCTAGTTGCCGTTATTATAGCTTGCTGGATTAGAAATCAAGGTTACCAACCCCAAGGTAGCTGGATTATCCGTTGGCAAAGATCACTATTTTTATTTCTTTTCCCTCCTTTGTTAATTCTCATGACAGCGGTCGCTTTAGTGTCCATGGGGCCTCAGGGTAGAATGGGCCAATGGCAGGTTAGCTGGTCTGGGTATGTATTCGCTTTAATTTGGTTACTACTATTTACTTGCGTTTTTATCCGCTTGGCTTGGCAAGGTTGGCAATCACTCAATTCAACACGCAAATGCAGCCAAATTGCTTTAGATGGGAAACCTACCCGTCTGTTGCCTACATCAGCCATCTTTGCCGGTCAAATAGGCTTTTGGCATCCGGAACTAGTAATTAGCCAAGGAATGATAAATGCCCTCTCTCCAGAGCATTTACAGACGGTTATTGCCCACGAACAAGGGCATTACCATTACCACGATACATTTTGGTTTTTCTGGTTGGGTTGGATTCGCTGTTGTACCCGATGGTTACCCAATACAGAGTCTTTATGGCAAGAATTGCTAATCTTGCGGGAAATCAGAGCTGATGCCCATGCTGCTTTACAGGTAGACCCTTTACTATTGGCAGAGTCTTTGCTTTTGGTAGTTAGTGATACTTTTGATACTAGTAATATTGTTTGTGCAGCCTTGGGGAGTTCTGGTAGCGATCGCTTAGAGCAGCGTATTGATGCTTTACTCTCCCCTACAAGCTCCCAGTTCCGAATAGGCTGGGAATCCTGGCAAAAGTTTCTTTGGGTGCTTTTGCCATTGGCAACAGTGATATTTCATACATAGTGAAATTGGCTCCATGAAGTCAGAGGGAAGAAGGAAGAATAGCCCAGCCTTAAAACACACGGTTAAACCGTGGAATTGAAGTATTACTACTGAACGAATTCGGACTCACAAACTTATCATTTTTGCGTCCCGTGTCTCAATAACACTTATTTCCTCTTCCCCATTAGAATGCATCAACTTGAACAACAACTGTGACACGTTATTAGTTTTTAGGAACGAGATTTCCCTGCCATAAAATTTCTATATGTTATGAAAATGACCATCAAGCTTCAAAGATCGGTGCACATTCCACTTCTGGTGGTAGTGGGAATTCATTCACAACTTCAGCAATTACCCGAATCAGTTCAAAATTATTCACAACTTCATCAATATACTCATCCCGTACTTTTAGATCTAATAAGACTGCAGTTTCCTCTATATACGTCACAGTATCAAAAGTTTTCTTTCGCATATGTTTAACTAAGTGTGATGAATTAAATATCCTTATGAAATTATAGTTTTTTCTAATTGAGATAATATTTGAACACTTCCCCTAATAAACGTAAGGCAATTACTAACAATCAATAATAATCTGCATATTAATCAGAACAAATTACATATTTTTATATTAGAGACAAGCAGATGTTATTAATGGGTATCTAAATTAAGTTTGAATATTGATGAGTTCCAAACAATCATATGGGTTTGTTTTTATAAAACTACATAACTAGGTTCCCTCGAGCTAAATATAACTGTTATGACATCGTCAAAAGCTTCAATCCCTGATTTTCATCTTTAGTTACCCATACTGCTATTACCTAATTGCCCATTTCTTATGTTGATGCTAACCCAAATGTGAACGCAATATATCAGGAGCCGCAAAGCATATTACTAGATAAGGTTTACACTATCTCTTCTTGCATCCAATGATCCCGTGTTTGAACAGCCAGATATCAAAACCCAGATTTCTTGCTTGCTTTAGATCCCCGACACCAGTTATTCTTACTATACGTGTGAATACATAATTCAGACTAAATATACTTTATCAGAAACCACTACCCCTAACCCTATATAAAAAGTTACTTTTGTGTTAGAAGCGTGCATATTCGCAACAGTATTGTGCGGTTTTTTTGGCATCATCATTAAAAAAAACCTGTTAATGAAAATCATTTCCATGGATGTGATGAGTACGGGGGTTGTTGCCTATTACGTACTAATCGCCTCACGGGATGGCTTTTTTACACCCATTTTGGCTGACGTGACAAGCAACCGTGCTTATGCAGACCCAGTTCCCCAAGCAGTCATATTAACAGCTATTGTCATTGGCCTGTCAATTCAGGCGTTAATGTTGGTAGGTGTGATGAAATTGGCGCGAGATAATCCAACCCTGGAAACCAACGAAATTGAGAAGAACAATACGCCATGAACACCATGACGATAGCTTGGATTGCGCTGCCATTTTTTCTGGGATTCAGTATTTATTTGTTTCCCAGTCTTGATAAAATTTTGTGTTTGTGCATGGCTATTGTCTCTGGGGGGTATGCATCGCAAATTTTTTGGTCGGAAACGCCGATAGAATTACAATTGCTGGATAGCTTTGGGGTCACGTTAGTCATAGATCAATTGAGTAGTTATTTTATCTTGACTAACACTCTGGTAACAGCTGCGGTAATTATTTCTTGTTGGAATACCAATAAAACAGCTTTTTTTTATGCCCAGACCATTATTTTGCACGGTAGTGTTAACGCTGCCTTTGTCTGTGCAAATTTCATGAGTTTATATGTAGCATTAGAAGTCATCGGGATTGCGTCATTTTTGTTAATTGCTTATCCTCGCACTGATCGATCAATTTGGGTGGGTTTACGCTACTTATTTATTAGTAATGTGGCAATGCTATTTTATTTGGTGGGGGCATTGCTAGTTTATCAAGCACACAACTCTTTTGCATTTAAAGGATTAGCAGGAGCCCCACCAGAAGCACTTGCCCTAATTTTTCTGGGACTATTAGTTAAAGGGGGAATTTTTGTTTCCGGTTTATGGTTGCCATTAACCCACTCAGAATCGGAGACACCTGTTTCAGCATTGCTGTCAGGAGTGGTGGTAAAAGCAGGGGTTTATCCTTTATTGAGGTGTGCTTTGATTGTGGAGGAAATAGATCCCATAGTTCGCCTCTTCGGTATGGGAACAGCATTGTTAGGAGTATTTTATGCTGTGTTTGACAAAGATGCCAAGCGGATACTGGCATTTCATACCGTTTCCCAATTAGGTTTTATTTTGGCTGCACCCGCAGTGGGTGGATTTTATGCATTAACCCATGGATTAGTAAAATCTGCTCTATTTTTACTTGTAGGCAATTTACCTAGTCGGAACATCAAAGAATTACAAAAACAACCAATTCATACCCCTATTTGGTTCGCTTTAGTCATTGCCAGCTTTTCCATATCTGGTTTTCCCATGCTAGCGGGGTTTGGGGCGAAGATATTGGTTATGAAGAATTTGTTACCTTGGCAAGTTGCCATGAATTTAGCAGCTTTAGGGACAGCAATATCCTTTGCCAAGTTTATCTTTCTTCCCCATGGTATGTTGCCACAACAAACAAAGAAACCAGGTTTTTGGTTGGCAATCATACTTTTACTTGGTGGATTAATTGCTGCTAACGGTGTGTATTATGAAGCATATACCCTAGAAAATGTTATTAAACCCTTGCTGACTATAGCCCTTGGTTGGTTAGCATACTTGTTTATTTTTCAACATTTAGTGGTTAAATTACCACGTATGCTGGAGCAATTAGACCATCTAATGGGGTTTATGAGTTTGATGTTGGTGATATTATTCTGGATGGTGTTCGCATGATTGGGTATTTAAATATATGCTTGCGTTTAGCTATCTGGTTTTTACTCACTGCTGACTTCAGTCCCGCAAATATTATGATTGGTATAGCGAGCGCTCTATTTTTACCCCGTAGTTATACTGATTCTAGTGTATTAAAAGATTGGATGAGGGCACTGTGGGAAACCATAGTGGCAATTCCCCAGGCCTACATTGAAGCGGTGCAAATCATCTTGCGTCCCCACAAAGAAGAAGATGTAACCATGGAAAGGGTGAAACCAGGAAGGACACCCGGTTTAATATTTTTAGACATATTTATTATTAGCTTCACGCCCAAAACTATTGTTTTGAAGTACCACGAAAATGGCTGGTACGAAGTCCATAAAGTCCAACGGAGGAAGGAGCAATGAGAGTAATTATCATCGCCTTAATTGCAATGATTTTATCGTTACTTATTCCCATGTATGAAGCATGGGAAGATGATGATATTTGGCAAAAAATGTTGGCATTTGCCAGTATCGGCACCAAGACATCAATCATGATTTTAGTGATATCAGTCTTACGAGACGACTGGATGCTGGGGGTTGTGGGGGTAATTATCCTCAGTGTGGGTAATGCAGCCTTAATGTTGCTAGCACAAGTAATCAAACGTATCAACGAAGTATGATAGATATTCTTAGTTATACCTGCATTGGTGTAGGAATTATTTTTTGGTTTTGGGGAACCTTACCCTTACTTGGCGATCGCTCTGTATTATTTAAGTTACACAGTCTTTCAGTGGCGGATACCCTTGGTTCCATCAGTATTGTCTTTGGACTGTTGCTAAAGATACCTGGTGAATGGCCCTTACTTATCCTTGCCATTATCTCCCTATCAATTTGGAATACTGTCTTGGGTTATGTATTGGCATACTGTTCCAGCCCTGAGTCTAGTCAGGAGCAGGAGTGAACGAGGTAAGATGTGGGAGGGGTTGATACTTGCTACTTGGCTATTGGGCGTTGCTGAATCAGGGGATGATTTCACTAAATTTTCAAGGATTTATCAATGGTTTCAAACGCTAATTCATCCCGCACTTATGCAACGCCGACTTCGCTAGTTCCAATTTACCTTTCTCATGCAAAATCATTTGATTGAGCGTAGCTAAAATCTAAAATCCAAAATGAATGATAGTTACATATATATAATCATCGGGTTATTACCATTATCAGCTTGTAAGTTGCTGTTTCAAACTAATCCCTATAATGCCCTAGTAATTCGTGGTATTTTGGGAGCATTAGCAGCATTGGTATATGTGGTTCTGGGAGCAGCAGACGTGGCTTTAACTGAGGCTTTGGTGGGTACGATGCTCTCTATTACCCTGTATGCAGTTGCGGTACGTTCATCCTTAATTATGCGTCTAGGAGTTATCAAGGATGAAGAATGTAAAGAGGAAAGCAGTATTCATTTTGGAGAAATAAAGGACAAATTACAAAAAATTATCAGTAAATACCATATGCGTTTGGAGTTAGTACCCTATCCAGACAGGGAATCTTTATATCAGGCGTTAACGGATAAAGAAATTCACGCAACCTGTATCCCAGAAATGTCAGCCTTGACAGAATCGCAAGTGTATCAAACTACTACTAGGGTGCGGCGACTCTATGAAATTATCCAACCTGAACTATCTTCATCCGCAACAGTCTTAACCTATACTAATCCGGTAGATGAAGGGGAGAAAGATTCATGAAGTGGGTCTACATATTAACAGGTATATTAATTTACATTAAGTTTCTAGTTATATCCAATCCTACACAAGAATTATCTACTTCTATTGTCGCCACAGTTGTTCAAGAAAGTGGAGTCCCTAACGCAGTTTCAGGCATCATTCTCAGGAATCGCCTGTATGACACTATCTTTGAGGTAATAGTATTTACTATTGCCATCATGGGTGCAAATTTTCTCCTCGCCAATGAAAGTCCATCCACTAAAATACGTCAATTTACCGATCAACCATCCATAGTCCTAGCTCAATTAGGAGCCACTATTTCTGCCCTTGTCAGTATTGAGCTAGCAATTCGTGGGCATGTAAGTCCTGGTGGTGGTTTTGCCGCAGGAGTTGCAGGGGGAACCGCAATTGGCCTAGTAGCGATTACTTCGTCCCCAGAATGGATGCAGGGAATTTACCAACGATGGAAGGCTGCGATATGGGAGAAAGTATCGGTACTTATTTTTATAATTCTTTCAGGAATTACACTGATTGGAATAGAGTTTCCCCATGGAAAAATGGGCACGCTATTAAGTGGTGGAGTTCTTCCCGTACTCAATATCCTTGTGGCTGTTAAAGTTGCCTTGGGCTCCTGGACTGTAATTTTGGTTTTTATTCGTTATGGGGGATTGCTATAGGGATGAAAGATGTGCAGAAAAATATTGGTGGATTTTACTTAACCCCCAAACATAACCGACATTATTCTCCTAACTTTTCCCATTCATTGGGAAGCAAATTTGCAATTAGCTCAAAACCCTGGCGTTGCATAAGTGCGGGATGAATTAGCGTTTGAAACTATTGAGAAATCGTTGAAAATTTAGTGAAATCATCCCGCACTTATGCAACGCCAAAACCCTTACTATCGGGCTTAATAACATAAGTCATACGTCTTCAGAAACGATCGCAGTATTGTTAAATTTTGGAGGAACACAAGTTAATATTGGAGAGGAGAATCCCAAATATTGAGATTCAGAGTGCAGAGAGAAGCACCCTACAGTCGGAGCGTGTGGTTCTATGGAGCCACTGCATTCTCCAGATTCCCTCGGTTGTAGCCCACATTCCGCAGGTTAGTTAGCAAAGAAGATAATATTTACGACAGGGAACACCAAAAAACAGTAAAATCCAGCACCGCTGTTCACTGAGGTTGGAAATCTGTTTCAAAGAAGCGAAGGTTAATAAATTAATTGACATGAAACATTGAAACACCCAACGTAAAGTAGGAGTGGCAGTTGGTTTACCTAACTGATTTTGAATTGTTTGGGAGCCTCGTTTTAGAGATTGGCATAATGCCCTCTGACCTAGGCTGTAAACTAGCAAACACAAACCCATAACCATTGCCAAAGCCGCCACTCTTTTCCTTGAATTTAGAAACACAGTAGAAGTAAAAAACAATGGGTGTTTGAGAAACCGAAAAGCACGTTCTGTAGATTGTTGTGCCTTATATTCAGGTAAAACATCTTCGTTGCTAAGTTTGTCGGCATCAAGAACATTGGTGGCAAGAATAAACCTCCCACCCTGTTCTGTGGCAATGGTAATTGCAGTTTATTTGGGTAAAATTTCGGCTTGAATATGGGAAATTAGGGTAGGTTGAGAATCCTTGCGAGGTCTACCACATCCTCGGTGTTGGCCATATTCAATAACTTCAATATTTGTAAGTTGATGAAATGGCAACTGAGTCTCAAGTAATTTGGCTGGGTTGAATGCATCTTCGGCACATGCAAATTCCTGTTGACACAATTTTCGTAGTCGGGATTGTGCCTGGGTATATTTTTTGGTCAGACGTTTCTTTTTCCAGTTGTTTGAAGTCAGATTCTTTACGGGCTTTACTTTCTATCACTAGCCACCGTTGTCGCACACCACCAGAATCATTACAACAGGGGGCAATACCATATCCTGGGATTTTACTTGGTACAAATGCATCAATACTGTTCTTTTCTAATAGTTCTTTTGCCGCAGTTAGGGTTGCAGTCACTCGAGATACCCATCTGAATGAGACTATCATCTGCAAATTGTCTTCAGTGTAAAAGGCTGGAGCCGCAACAAATAAAGCATCAATTTGCCATTGTTTGTGGAAATCTGCCATAAGTTTTCCAAACATGGCAGAATCGACTTCATTACCATCTGCAACTCTTAAAGATAAAGGAATATCTCCATGACCACTCCACATCAAGTCAAGGATAAATTGTTTCAAATCTGGTCGGTGGTCTCTAGAATAACCATATGTAATTGTAATTAATCCTTATTGTGCTGATGCTTCATCATCAGTACCAGTAGCAGTTCCATAATCCCCATGTACATGAAATCAACTTGAATCCAAGTGGAAGCTGTCCATTTTCACTTCAAATCTATCTGCTGCTGATAGTGGGACTCGGATAAAAATTTCCGTTAATCCTGGATCATATATTTTGTCTAACACTCTGCCCAAGGGTTCATCGTTCAAATGTTCTGGTTGTATTCCCTCTGCCAATAAATGTTCCGTTGGAATCCCTTAAAAGAACTTCTCAAATAAATATAGTGGTGCACTGATAAAGCCTAAGCCATTGAGAATCATTGCTTTGACCACTTGGCCTGGGCTGATTATTTCTTGGGGATGAGTTCCAAGCAGTTGGTTGAACAAATCAACCAAACTCATTTCATCAATAATCCCTGCCACTATGCCTAAGTGCTCGATATCTTGTACTTTGATTTGTTATTCTGAAAAACTCATACTTCAAAAATACAAAATTTTGCGTTCGCACCTGCGGAATGTGGGTTGTAGCAACGATCCTACTTTGAAAACATTCTTTGAGGGAGCGAAAATGCTGAGTTGCAAGCGATACGCTGCACGAACGCATACAGGGTATCTTGCCCACTTTGTATATTAAGGGAGCTTTCCAGCTCCCACATTGAAGTCACTTCTTCTGTGTTATGGTCTTCTGCCTTTGGGAAGTTAAGAACCCCATTTTTTTCATGTCAATAAAGGGCTAAATAATCAGTTTTCCAAGTAGGGCTATGAACCATACTGACTGGAAATAAACTGATAAATATAATTGAATAGAATCTTTACGAATGCTGCTCCAATAGCTTTAGCTTAATCCCGCTTTTCTCACTTAATACCCTTTGAGTTGAACAGTGATTCATACCTGCCTTCACTTGATAGGCATAATCCTTATTTAATTACTTCTCCAGATGATTGATTTGCTGGAGTGACTCACCAATCTATAGGTAAACCGACTCGTTCTAATGTCTGCCAGTCTTGCAATAATGGTTGAATCTCTGCATTTATAGAAATGTAACCTCCAGCCATAACCAAAGCTCGTTGAGTTACTCTCCCCAACCAGTGCAAATCATGAGACGCAATCAACATAGCTTGTGCGGGTAGCTGTAACAAAATGTGGGCTAATGTGCGTCGCCATGCTGGATCTAGCCCTGTGGTTGGTTCATCTAATATGAGGATATCAGGTTCTAAGGCTAAGATGGCAGCCAGGGCAACCAATCGTCTTTGTCCTCCAGATAGTTCATGTACGGAGCGGTTAGCATAGGGTTCTAAACCAAAATCAATTAGTAATTGTCGAGCTTTATCGATCGCTATTGCGGGAGGAGTCCCGTAATTACGAGGACCAAAGGTTATATCCTCTAGGACAGTAGGCATAAATAATTGGTCATTGGCATCTTGAAATCCAAAACCAATGTGCTGGCGAATACGCGTCAGAGTGTTAGGTTCTACAGGAATATTCCGAATCCAAATTTGACCTTTTTGGGGTTGTTTTAAGCCGATGATATTCTCCAGTAAGGTACTCTTACCAGAACCTGTAGCTCCCATTAAAGCAACGCGATCGCCCAGATTCAAACTAAAGGAAATATCTCTTAATACTGCTTGTTGCTGCGGATAAGCATAGGTTAAGCCTTCAACTTTGAGTACATTACCTGGGATTTGGGACTCTAGAAATAGTGGGTTAGATGTTAGAGATTTCAAAATTTCACACTCAATACTAGAAATTCAATCAAGATAGGAAGGGATAGTAATACCCATGGCGATAGCAACCGTTGCTAAAATTACCAAATAATCCGAAGTTTTAAGTGAAGATTCCAAGGGGAAACTACCTTGATAACCCCGTACTAACATGGCTGCATATACCCTTTCAGCTCTATTTAGACTGCGTAAGTAAAGACTACCAATCATGGCTGCACTGGCATAACGCAACCACCCGGTAGCACCTCCTAAACCTCTTAGTTGAGCTGCTCGTTGCATCCGTTGCACTTCACTCACCAGTATTTCTATATATTGTCCTGCTAGGAGTAAACTTTCTTTGAATGCTGCTGGTAAAGGTAAACTTTTTAGGGCAATACCAAAACTATGGGAAGGTAATGTCAACACAAAACTGTTCATCACCAGCAAACAAACCAAAGAACGCACCAATAAAAAACTGGCTTTCTCCCACCCCATGGGTAATGCCAGAAATGCCATAAATATTAACTCTACTCCTAATAATTTGCTCAAATTCCCCACAGGAGCCCGCAATCTGGTTGCCCAGAATAAAGCGATCGCACCATATATACCCAGATACAACCAAGCCCCATATTTTAATAAAGCTGTACCCACCACAATAATTAAGGATAAATGCAACCTCAACGGGAGAGAAAATTTAGGCATTGCTTGGTTTCACCACCTTTGCTAATCCAAATGCAACTACAAAAGAAAAGACAGAGCCAACCAATCCCGCAATACTTGTACCAATAGTACCTAAACCCTCAATACCATAATCTGCCAAGGGTGTGGGAACTGCAACTCTCACATTCTCAGCTAAGTTAATAAATCCCAAATCTTCAGCGACCTTTTCCAAGCCATCGGGCCATGCTGATGCCACCAAAGATAATAGTCCAGCAATCACGACAACACTGATAATTGGTGTTAACCAACCTCGAAATTGCTGCTGTTCCCCTGGCAATAAATCTGGTCTGACATTAGCCAAATAGGCGATTACACCCCCAGTAATCACTCCTTCTCCTACCCCAATAAGAATATGCACTCCTGCCATGGCTGGCAAAACCAACCCCGAGGGAGCAGTTCCAGAAATTGCTAACTCAATAGCACAGGCAGTTGCAGCTACAACCACACTCACCCCAGCTGCAATGCCCGCAGCTAAAGGCAAACGTCGCTGAGAACCACCAAGTAATTTTTGTAATGTCTGGGTTAATAACCAACCAACCCAAACCCCTATCACTGCCATGTTTAAAATATTTGCCCCCAGGACGGTAATTCCACCATCAGCAAATAACACCGCCTGAATCATTAACACTGTGGCAATACATATCATTCCTGCCCAAGGACTACCTAAAACAACTGCCCCTAAGACTCCCCCTAATAAGTGACCGCTAGTTCCTCCAGCTACCGGAAAATTAATCATTTGTGCGGCGAAAATAAAGGCTGTAGTTAAACCTAAAATTGGCGCGTAACGCTGACCTAGGTTGGTTTGGGTTCGCCTCAAGGCAACCGCTAAAGCACCTACACTGGCTACAGCAGTCGCTCCTGCCACTGGTATAGAAAGAAAACTATCAGGGATATGCATTAATTAGCCTCCGAATCTTGCCTAATTTTAGACTTCTATTTCTGAAATATAAGTACGTTCCTGTATTTATTAAAAACAAAAACTTTAATTATTTTACAATGCCCTCTCAGGGGATTTAACCTACTTTTGCCATTTTTTTTACGAGAAATTTTGTGTGATTAAATGTACTTATATTTGCATTTGTTAAATTGTGTTAATCCACCTGTATTATAAATAATCATATCTAACCTTATAAAGGTTAGATATGATTATTTATTTAAAATCAAATTTATAATTCGATATCAGAGATTGACAAAGTAGATTAGTTTTGTTCAATATCAATTAAAGATAAATAGGGTTGTAGATTATTTCATTCTATTTGTAGGTTTTAACAAGAGCGATGGTTTTTGCCTGATAATGCTCTATTGATTGACTATTAAGCCTTATCGATATTTAGCTATGGGAGTTTTTGTATCTTTTTTGATGACAATTATTGAAGTTAAGAGACTCATCTAGTATTAAAAATAATGGGCTTTAAAATGTTAATCTCACTATTTAAATTATGGTAAAGCTTAACTGTGGCGTTGAACTCTAAATAAACATTTCAATGGCGTCAAGAAGCAATTCAACTTTCATTGTATCTTATTAATTGTCAGGGAAAGTTCAAATAATTAAGATTATATTAATTATTTGAATGTAGGGTTAATAATTTTGACCAATAATTAGATAATATCTTTACGAAAATTTCCAAATTTGTCGATTTAAATTAAAATTCATCGTAAAGTTTGGAGCAAAAAATATTGATTTTATCTCCAATTACCAGTACAAATAGGGAAATATAAACGCACTATTGATAAAAGCTTAAAAGTACATAAAGGAGTAGAGAAGCAGGGTAATAGGCGCACTCTGTAAGGAGCAAAAGCGTGAAATATAAGCTTTGGGAGCTCCTATCTAAACCTCCGTAAGGGTACTCCCGGTGCACCAAGATAGTTGGCAGTGAGATTTGTAACTAAGTTAACATTCTACTTCTTTTCTGAATACATATGCACTTAGGTGATAATGGCTTTATCAATAAATAATATCCTCGCAACTTAGATGACTTTGCTTTTGAAAAGCTAGACTACCTTCTCTACTAATAATCGTTAAGTCCCCAGACAAGGTAAAATTTTGTGAAGCATTGAGACACAATTGTTATGGCAGTCAAAGTTGGAGAAAAGGCTCCTGATTTTACCCTTCAGGATCAAAATGGGAGACAAGTCAGCCTTAAAGATTTTTTTGGTAAGGCTATTGTCCTCTACTTTTATCCTAAGGATGATACTCCTGGATGTACCGCAGAGTCATGTGCTTTTCGGGATCAATATCAAGTTTTTCAGTCCGCTGGAGCAGAAGTTATTGGTGTGAGTGGAGATTCTGCGGATTCTCATCAAAAATTCAGCAGCAAATATGAACTACCATTTACCTTATTAAGTGACAAGGGTAATAAAGTAAGGCAATCATATGGTGCAACAGCAGCTTTCGGTTTATTCCCTGGACGGGTTACCTATGTGATTGATGCAGAGGGGACAGTGCGCTATGTCTTTGACTCTATGTTTAATTTTAAGGGTCATGTAGAGGAGACAATCAAGCAAATTCAATCTCTGTCAAGCTAGAATACCGACTTAACCGATAAATAAGGCTCGTTTTCTCACAAGGTTTCAGTAACAAGTAGAAAATATAGAGACAAGAATGTAGAGATGTGAAGTTTTACATCTCTACATTAATCATAGCCAAATAGGGGAAGCGGGAAGTGAGAATCAAGCTTTATATAACTTGAGTTTATTTATGAGATGGTGATGCTTCGGAAGCAGAAACAGGCGTTGCTGAATCAGGGGATGATTTCACTAAATTTGAAACCATTGAGAAATGGTTTCAAACGCTAATTCATCCCGCACTTATGCAACCCCCAGAAACATAATCATGTATGGCTTTACGATTCTTATGGTTGCCATTGGTTTTATTAGGGTTGCGTGGCTGAATTACACCATAACCACCGTGGTTACGTTGATAGATGACGTTAATTTCTCCAGTTTTGCTATTGTGAAACATATAAAAATCATGTCCCACCATTTGCAGTTGTTCTAAAGCCTCACCAATAGTCATCGGTGGCATGGCAAAATATTTAGTACGAACCACTTCATTGGGAAGTTCTGGAGTGCGAACGCCAATTAAATCTTCGACAATATTTTCTGTAGCAACAACCTCATTAGTTGGTTGAGCTTGGGTTTTCTTGTTTTGACGGCGTTCTTTATACTTACGTAGTTGACGAGCAATTTTATCTGCCACTAAATCTATACTGGCATAGAGATTTTCGCTACTTTCTTCAGCACGAATAACACTTCCATTTGTAAAGATTGTCACTTCTGCTGACTGTTTTGTTGTGATCCTAGGATTCTTAGCCACACTAAGATGCACATCCACTTCATTAGTGATGTTTTGGAAATGATTCACCGCTTTTTCTATTTTTTGATGCACATATTCTCTAATTGCATCGGTGATTTCAATATTTTTTCCGTGGATGACAAGCTTCATCTAAACTCTCCCACTTAAATATTTGATGTATCTTGGGTTTGTCTGAAAAGGACTGCGGTAATTTCATTACTGCGGTCATAATTGGTTAGATGAGAAACCTCTGAGAAATTTATGCTGATGAATATCTACTCAGATGACTCAAATTGAATAGAGACGAGGAACAAGTTACTGCCAGAAATAGGTATCTAATATCATGGTTCAATCACCTCTTAGTGCTTATGTAGTAGTGCCCTACTAAAAATAGGATTATATAAAGAATGTAAGCTATGCGGACACTTTATCTTTCCTGGGTACCAACTATTGATTTGTTTGCCTTTAGTTGACTTCATGCTTCTTGCAGATAATTCCTCCCAAAACCACTGGGCTTATATATTCAAATTAGCATCTTGTATTTTGCAAAACTAAAACCCTTTACGTTCCTTTAAAATCCTTTGCATTGCTTGAAGTTTTCCCTACCCTTAGGATTCGTGGCTGTTACCTCTATCTGAGCCCTAAGATAATTTAATTATTTTTTAAGTATTTTGTATGTTTCCATTCCCAAGAAAATGTTTTCTATATAACCGAGGACTAGTACCATACTTAGAAGCTCATGAATGGCAGCGATCGCTATTAGGCGATCGAGTAAAAAACCCTGAGTTAGAGGATGTGTTGATATTATTAGAGCATCCGGCTGTTTATACTTTAGGGAAGGGGGCAAGGAATGATTTTCTCAAGTTCGATCCTCAAGGCAAAGAATACGAAGTGCATCGGGTAGAGCGTGGCGGAGAAGTCACTTACCATTGTCCTGGACAATTGGTAGGGTATCCTATACTAAACTTGCAATATCATCAGAAAGATTTGCACTGGTACTTACGACAGTTAGAAGAAGTGTTAATTCGAGTACTGGCAATTTATGGACTTACGGGAGAACGCTTACCTGGGTTTACTGGTGTTTGGTTGGAAGGATATAAGGTTGCAGCTATTGGTATTAAAGTTAGTCGTTGGATTACTATGCATGGTTTTGCCATCAATATTTGTGCCAATATGAGTGGCTTTGGGCGGATTGTACCCTGTGGCATCGAGGATAAGCCTGTAGGTAGTTTAGAAATGTGGATTTCGGGGATTACAGTAGAACAGATTCGCCCTTTAATTGCTAATTCTTTTGCAGAAGTCTTTAATTTAGAATTTGTCACTTGTTAATTGGCAGTTGGTGGTTGATTTACCCACGTCACCCTCTCCCTCTACTCCTTTCCTAAAGCACCCGGTGGTGATGACTTACCAGCTAATCCAATTAAAGCGAGTAGCGCGATCGCATAAAGTAGCATAATTAAAAATTGGTAGGGGATACTGGCTCCTAATGCTTGCATTCTCAACTGCAAAGCATCTGTGCCTCCAAATAGTAAACTAGCTAAGGTACTAGCAACAGGATGCCATCTACCAAAAATTAAAGCTGCGCTCGCAATAAATCCTTTACCTGCACTCATCCCCTCAGAAAATATTTTACCTGGACTAAGCTCAAGTACGCTCCTCCCAAGCTGGCAAGGCAGACACTCATTACAACTGCTAAGTAACGCACCTTTATCACCGAAATACCTGAATATGTAGCCGCTTGGGGATATTCTCCCACTGTTCGCAAGGTTAAACTGGGGTGAGTATAAAACAAAAAATAAGTGGTGGCGATGACAATAATTATTAGTAAATATACGAAAATATCCTGTTGAAATATTACTTTCCCAATTATGGGTATATCCGCAAGATAGGGGATATTCAAGGGTGGAATGGCAGGTAATCTCTGGGTACGACCTCCGGCAAAGATAATTCAGGGAGAGAAAGAAGTCAAACCCACAGGAACCAAATTAATAGCCAAGCCAGATACCAACTAGTTTAGACCCAAACCCACACATAAAAAACCATGGAGTAAACCTACTATACCCCCCACAATTCTTGTGGGGGGTATAGCCAACCAGGGATTACCAGTGCCGCGATCGCGGCACTGGTAAAAGCTCCTGTGAGTAACATTCCTTCTAAGGCAATATTTAATACCCCAGAACGTTCTGAGTACATCCCTCCCAAAACTGCCAATGCCAGTGGTACAGTTAGGCGTATAGTTGCAACTAAGTAATCGGTGAAAAAGTCGAGGGTGTAAATTGCGGTCATCGGCCTATATTTCAGTAGTTTATCCTTAAGGATACAACCCGCGATCGCTCAATGCCTGGGCTACCCTACCTACACCCAAAGTATAAGCTGCTAACCGCAAAGATATCCTCCGTTCCTGGGACTCATTAATTACCTGACGATATGCATTTACCATCAACTGTTCCATCTCCTGGTTCACCCTCTCCTCATCCCAAAATAGGTAAGATAAACCCTGTACCCATTCCAAATAACTCACCACAACTCCGCCAGCATTAGTTAAAATGTCGGGTAATACGGTTACACCACGGGCTTCTAATACCTCACTAGCATTGAGAGTAACAGGTCCATTGGCAGCTTCAGCAATGATATTTGCCTGGATTTGATGCACATTGTCTTCATTTATCTGATTTTCCAGGGCTGCGGGAACCAACACGTCACAAGGTAAAGTTAGTAACTCTGCATTACTGATGGGTTTTGCTTCAGGGAAACCAACCACACTTCTACCGTTAATATCTGCATAAGCTTTCAAGGCAGGTATATCTAAACCATTATCAGCAAAAACACCACCTGCACCTGTAGAAATGGCAACAATTTTTGCTCCAGCAGCGTGCATCAATAAAGCTGCTGCACCACCCACGTTACCAAAACCTTGGATAGCAATACGCGTCCCATTAAAAGATTTACCCCAATCTGCCAAAGCTTCCCGGATAATAATCATTGTCCCCATTCCCGTTGCCATTTCCCGCCCTAAAGAACCACCAATTGATAATGGTTTACCCGTAACAACTCCCGGTACAGCATGACCTTCATAAATAGAATAAGTATCCATCATCCATGCCATTTCCCTAGCAGAAGTACCCATATCAGGTGCGGGTATATCAACGCAAGGACCAATATCTTTAATTAATTCACTGGTATAACGGCGAGTAATTCTTTCTAATTCTCCTACGGAGTAGAGCTTAGGATTGATGGCAATACCACCCTTAGCACCCCCGTAGGGAATCCCCATTAACGCACATTTCCAAGTCATGAGCATTGCTAATGCAGATACTTCCCTTAGAGTTACCGCCGGATGGTGACGAACCCCTCCTTTATAGGGTCCTAAAATATCACTATGTTGTACCCGATGCCCTGCTAATACTTGCACTTCTCCATTATCCCGCTTTATGGGGACAGAAACCGTGATTACCTTGGTGGGGTTGCTGAGAATTTGGATAATACCTGCATTTAACTTTAATTCTCTTGCGGCTTGGTCCAAATAGCTGCAAGCTTGATCCAATGGGCAAATATGCGCTGGAGAAGGGGCTTCTAAAGGTAGTAAGGGTCTGAAAACCATGGCAATTTTTCCTCCAAAGCTATGGTCTTACGAAGCGAACTTATATCCTTAGGCTAGCGTTATTTTCTGAAGAAAATGGCAGTTATGTAAATTTAGTCACATTTTTTATTGGAATTCTAAAGATGCCAAATCAAAGTTCAGATCCTCGTTGATTTAGCCAAGCTTCTACATCATCAATGCCAGAAAAGTCTAACAATGCTGTTCTATGGATAATTCTTGAAATGGTTCGATGTAATTATCTACCAATCTCACCAATACGTCGATCGAGTACATGTATAATTAGACACTTGGGTATTAACTGTACGGATCGCTCTTTCACTTTGATAAAGTGGTTCTAATCGCATAATTCAATCCTTTCCATATTCATCTAAAATTATTAGTTAATTCTTAAATTTTTTCGTAGAGTGTAAACCAGTTCTAGTGTTGCGTGCTGGTATCGGTATAATTTTTGATATAGTACACAACTTTTTGACAAAATGAAATTTATAACAAGCTTGGTGACATTTACTTTTTTGTCTCTAATTAGTGTTACCTTACCCGTTCGTTCCAAAACAACGAATAGCTGTATTGAAGGAGCAAAGAAAACCAGCGATCCTCTACCTCAAATTATCGCTTTAGGTAGAGCTAAAAATGTCGCTCGTCAAGCAGCACAAGTGGTGAACAGTGGTATAGAAAAATACCGTCCTGAAGATGTAATGCATGGTCAAGTTACAAAAGCACCTTGTACAGATAATGGTGATGGGACTTGGACTTTCAATTTTCAGGGTATGGTTCCTGGGGGAAGTGTACCAATTAGAAATACGACAGTCACTATTGATAGCAAGACCTTTGATGTGAAAATCGATCGCAATACCGTCTTAAAATAGGAGTGATGGGTTAAGAGCAGGGGAAATAGAATAACTAACAACATTGGCAACCTCAGTAGATCCCTTAGCTCGAGAACCTAATCTAAAATTTAAAATTGATTATGACCATATCCAACCCAGAAGTTTATCAAGGTCAATTTGGCGAGTTTACTATTAATCAAAACGATCGCCAAGAGGTTATTATTTATCGTACTGGCTTAATGGTGGCGGCTGTATGCTTCGCCGTTGGTACTTATTTAGCTTTGCAGTACAACAATCCCACAGTGTGGCGAACCCTAACTTGGCTCTATGCTGGTTTTAGTATTGCTCTTGGTGTGAGTCTGTGGAATATTCACATCTATATGGTACAGTTGCACCGCGCTCTACAAATATTTTGGGGAATTGGTAGTCTCAGTGCGATGATTCTGGCATTTTCTAGTCCCGAACCTTTAGCTCTCACTGTATACAATCAGCCCCTCACTATCTTGGGAATAGGTTTTACCTTTGCGGCTTTAACAGGTATCTTTTTCAAAGAAGCTTTTTGTTTCAACCGTATAGAAACTAAGTTTTTAACTCCCATGGTTCCCCTGCTGCTACTCGCACATCTGACAGGGAAATTACCCGTATACTGGGAACAATTCTTACTTGGGCTATGGGCAATCTGCTTTATGATTTTTGCTATCCGCAAAGTCACTCAAGCAATTCCTCCTGACATTGGTGATAAATCTGTGTTTGAGTACTTAAAAGCACAGCGTTTAGCTAAGTCGTAATTTAAGGATGTACATAGCAAGTAACAAGTATAAAAAAAGACGCAAGTTTCAATTATTTCAACTTCGGGAAATGTGGATACCCACATGGCAGGGTTGGGTATTAGCGAACGCTATAATTATTTCTTGCATTACCTTCGTTATTAGCCCGATTCATCCCTTCCTTACACCTAATGCTGCGATCTCTGCTGATATGTTAGTAGTTGAAGGGTGGATACCCGATTATGGAATCAAAGCAGCCCTCGAGGAATTTGAAACTGGTTCTTACAAATACTTAGTAACTACAGGTATTCCCGTAGAAAGGGGAGACTATTTAGTTGAGTACAAGAATTTTGCCGAAATCCCTGCCGCTAGCTTGATAAAAATGGGTTTAGCAGCAGATAAAATTACCGTTATTCCCTCCCCAAAAGTCAAGAAGGACAGAACCTACGCATCTGCGATTGCTCGCTGTACGTCAGTGGTTGGAAAAGAATGATATTAAACCCGAAGCCATCAACCTGGTTAGTCAGTTTACCCATGCTCGTCGTAGTTGTTTCCTGTACAAAAAAGTGATGAATAATACTCTCAGAACAGGTATTATTTCTACACTTGACCAAAATTATGATGCTAATAAATGGTGGGCTTATAGTGTGGGTGTGCGTTCTGTAATAAACGAAATTGTTGCCTATCCTTATTATGCCTTAATTGTCAATTGGCGAGCTTAATCTCAAATATTTACTCTGGTTTTGACCAAGTATTTGGCTTAAATTGCTTATCTAAAGGAGTTTTGGCAATATGATTGGTGTAATTATGCATTACCTTGATGGTAATACCTACAATCACTTCTAAAACTTGCTGTTGGCTGTATCCAGCAGCCATAAATGTTTCAATTTCACTATCTTTAACCCAAGCACGCTCCCGCACCATTTGCTGAGTAAAGTGGCGTAGCGCTTCTAATTTTTCATCTAACATTGGTGTTCCATCTCTGAGCGCTTCAATATTCTCTGGAGACATTCCAACAATTTTGGCTAATCCCGAATGTGCAGCCATACAAGAATCACAGGTATTTTCATAATTAGCAGTTAAATAAATTACCTGCTGCTCAATGGGAGTAAAACTTGTGGTTTAAAATAAATCCCATAAGTTCATTGCTCCCTTTAACAATGCAGGAAATTCAGCCAAAATACCTTCTAAATTGCGTATAAAGCTAAAAGTTTCCTTTGCATGAACTAATGATTCTTTCCAATCTTCGGGTGCTGTTTCTAAGGTATGAATCGTAAATTCCATTGCTTAAAATCTCTCTAAGTAACAGTTAGTAGACAATTCTGTCTACTAAACTTGATGCTAGTATATACTCATGGAGACAACTTTGTCTACTTAAGTTTGTAATGAAACAAAATAGTAATCCTCGTCAAAAAATTCTGCTAACAGCTTCTGAACTCTTTTATCAAAAAGGTATTCAGAACGTAGGCATTAACGAAATTATTGCTACTAGTGGTGTGGCGAAAAAGACTTTATATCGGTACTTTGCTTCTAAGGAAGAATTGATTGAAGAAGTAATGAGACACCGAGCTAGAGAATGGTTAGAATGGTTTGAACTAGCAGTAAATGATAGTGGCAATACCCCAAAAGAAAGATTATTAGCAACCTTTGATGTACTTAGAAATTGGTATGCTAGTCCAAATTTTCGGGGTTGTCCTTTCATTAATGCAGTATTAGAGATAGCAGATGCTTCTCATCCTGCTCATGAGGTTTCGGTAGGAGTCAGAGAATCGATACGTCTCCACGTGAAACAGTTAGCAGAGCAAGCAGGAGTAAAAGATTCAGAGTCATTTTCCCAGCAGTATTTATTGTTAATTGGAGGAGCTAGTTTAATGGCTACGATTGAAGGTGTTTCGGGAGGTGCGAATCATGCTCAGAAGGTTTTATCTACTTTAATTGATAGTTCTATGTGAGCTTCCCAAAAGGGGGAAGTTAAAAGTAAATCGGTACCAATGTATAACCAATGCTGATCTGCTACGCAGATTGATTGTATAATAAGTAATAAAGAAACGCTCAAACTGAGTTGAAGAATGATTCTAACCCCATGTGGGCAACAGTAATTTTAAACCCCAAAGGCGTTTATTTAAGTATGGCTCTTTTTTTATTCAAGAATTATCCGGTTTTAGTACTGGGAGCAATTGTGTTGTCACCCAGTAAGCTATGTGCTGTACAAAAAATACCCTCTCCTTTGTCGAAGAGGGTTGCAATTAAGTAAAGAAAAATTACTTACAGTTGCTTTACTTCAGAAACTAACTTAGCAACCATATCCTTGGCACTACCAAACAACATAGTAGTTTTATCCTTGTAAAACAAATCATTGTCTACACCAGCGAAACCAACACTCATCCCCCGCTTAATCACGATGGTGTGTTTGGCTCTGTCTACATCTAAAATGGGCATCCCATAAATAGGACTTTGTTCATCGTTACGAGCTGAAGGATTGACTACATCGTTGGCACCAATTACCAATGCAACATCGGTTTGTTCTAATTGGGGATTTATATCATCCATATCGTGCAGTTGCTCGTAAGGCACATTTGCTTCTGCCAATAATACATTCATGTGTCCCGGCATTCTTCCTGCCACTGGATGAATTGCATATTTAACTTCTACGCCCAATTTTTCTAGCTGATCTGCTAATTCTCTAACACTATGTTGTGCTTGGGCAACTGCCATGCCATATCCAGGAACAATAACCACAGAACGGGCATAACCTAACATCATTGCCCCTTCTTCGGGATCGATGCTGTGAACAACTTTATCTACAGCATCCACACCACCGGCACCACGAGGAGTTGCACCACTACCAGTACCGAAAGCACTGAATAGTACATTAAATAAGGAGCGATTCATTGCCTTACACATAATTTCGGTAAGGATTAAACCCGATGCTCCCACCAATGCACCGGATATGATCAGCATATTGTTCATCACAACAAAACCAGCAGCAGCAGCCGCTAAACCAGAAAACGAGTTTAGTAGAGAAATTACCACTGGCATATCACCCCCACCTATAGGGATGACGAACATCACACCCAATACTAACGAGACTGCTACCACTCCCAAAAATATGGGTAAGTTGTGGGGATCGATTAATAATAAAGCTCCACCTACTACATAGGAACCAAGTAGTAAAGCATTGATAGGTTGCTGCAAAGGGAATGTAATTGGTGAACCACTCATGAGCCCCTGGAGTTTAGCAAAAGCGATCGCACTACCTGTAAAGGTTACACCACCAATCAATACATCCAATAACATGGAAATATTGGCATCTAGGGGTACAGTTTGAGATTCACCTAATAATCTCCAGAATTCAGCCACAGCAACCAATGCGGAAGCCGAACCACCCAAACCATTCAATAAACCCACCATTTGTGGCATTTGGGTCATTTCTACTTTATACGCTGCGATCGCACCAATTGATGCTCCTATTGCTAAGCCCAACAAAATCATTTGGTAGTTTAAAATCTGCTGGTCTAGTAAAGTTGCCACCACAGCTAATAACATCCCCATAGCTGCTACGACATTACCATTCCTAGCTGTAGCTGGGGAACCTAACTTTTTTAAGCCCAAAATAAATAGGGAAGCTGCAACCAAATATGCTAATTGAATCCCTGTTGGTATAAAATCACTCACGCTTTAATCTCCTTCTTTTTAAACATTTGCAGCATTCTATCGGTTACGAGAAAACCACCAACAACGTTTATAGTTGCTAAAATTACTGCAATTAACCCAAGAATTACTGATATATTCCAGTCTTTAGCACCGGAAGCTAAAATTGCCCCCAGCACGGCAATTCCCGAAATCGCATTTGACCCCGACATCAGGGGAGTGTGTAAGGTGGGGGGAACTTTATTAATCACCTCAAAACCAACGAATGCAGCCAAGACAAAGACAAACAAAGCTGCAATTAATGCTTCTGTCATGGATATTTAAACTCCTTTAATTGATAATTGTTAAGGGAATGGAGAATGTTAATATTTGTTAGTTGACGGTCAAAATTTCTTCTCCCCTTCTTCCCTTTTTTACTCCTAAATTAGGCACTAGGAACCGCCAAGGCTTCCTGTACCCGTGAATTGCGAATCTCACCTGCATGGGTAATGCAAGCTGCATCAATAATGTCGTCAGCAAAATCTATCTGTAACTGTCCATCTTTAATGAGCAAATGCATCAAAGATGTGAGGTTTTTGGCATACAACTGACTGGCATGAACTGGAATTGATGAAGGGAGATTAATCGAACCAATGATAGTCACACCATTGTGAAAAATATCTTTTCCAGGAGCAGTACAGGCACAGTTTCCACCTTGTTCTGCTGCTAAGTCAACTATTACAGCCCCTGGCTTCATTTGTGAAACCATCTCTTCAGTTACTAGCAAGGGAGCTTTCTTTCCAGGAACTTGTGCTGTTGTAATTACAACATCAGCATTCTTCACATGAGCCGTAACTACTTCCTGAGTACGTTGTTTGCTAGCTTCAGATATTTCTTTCGCATAACCCCCAGCCGTTGCAGTTTCTTCCTCTAACTGCACTTCCACAAACTTCGCTCCCAAGCTTTGAACTTCTTCTTTCACTGCAGGGCGGATATCAAAAGCCTCGACAATTGAACCTAATCGCCGCGCAGTTGCGATCGCTTGTAATCCTGCAACCCCAGCCCCCATAATAAACACCTTCGCCGGAGCTATTGTACCCGCAGCAGTTGTTAACATGGGGAAGTATTTTGGTAACGCTGCCGCAGCAATTAACGCTGCTTTATACCCTGCGATCGATGCCTGGGAAGACAACGCATCCATGCTCTGAGCCCTTGTTGTCCTGGGGATCATCTCCATACTCAAAGCTGTTATTTGGCGTTGTGCCAAGCCTTGGGCTATTTCTGGATTCCCTAGGGGATTTAAAAATCCAATTAATATTGCTCCCGGTTTAAGTAAATCAATCTCTAAGCGTCCATCCTCCCTTTCTTGGGGGGGACTAACTTTTAATAAAATATCAGCTTCAGCCCATAAGCGATCGCTCTCTGGAATAATTACTGCTCCTGCTGCTTCATAATCAGCATTCGTAAAAAAAGCTCGCTCACCTGCACCTGATTCTACCCAAACTTCCCAGCCTTTCTTAACTAATCGGGCAACGGTATCAGGAATTAGGGCAACACGACGCTCGCAAATCTCAATTTCGTTGGCTACTGCTATTTTCATGAAATCTCCTTAAGACAAATACTTATTCTGTTGCAAGTTGTAAAATTTTGCCGTTTAGCCACAAACAAGCACTAAAGCCGTAAGCTG
Organism: Richelia intracellularis; assembly: GCA_000613065.1. Taxonomy (GTDB): domain Bacteria; phylum Cyanobacteriota; class Cyanobacteriia; order Cyanobacteriales; family Nostocaceae; genus Richelia; species Richelia intracellularis_B. The sequence goes on from CBZS010000135.1 coordinate 45,866, forward strand.
AATAGTTCATCCCTAATGGTTTTGCGAACGGGCTGGAATTGTAATTCAGACTTCCCCCCATATCTATCGTCTGAATTACCCACTACTCACCTTTGTATGCGTTGCTTATACGTATCAGAATTTATATATACTTGCATTTGTTTGCATATTGCAAATCCTATGTTGATCCCCAATCATAGTCTTTCTGCTTTCAACTTGTCTTAGGGATTAAATATACTTCTTATTTCTTTTTCACACTTTGCAATATTAGTAAAATTATTAATCAATCTCTTTACAACTACTCATCAGTAATGTTGTTCATCTTATGAAGTTAACTGCAATTTCAATTTACATTACTACCCTCATAGATGTCTCTATATATTTACTCAATTTTAGTTAAGAAATTTTTAAATTAATACAAATAATATTTGCCATTAACCATGAAGCCATGAATATATATCAGGTTAATTTATATATGTTCGTTCTCTGAATTTAATTATTATTAATTCACAAAAATATATTATGTATGCAAATATCAAAATATAGGGAACAATAACAAAGAAAAATTAATGCTATGAACATATTTATTTCTCTACCTCTGTCCATGGTATATTTTATCCCTATGGTTCTACGGGCAACATAGTGAGCCTATTTATCCTGTTTAGCAAAACGTTAAGGCACTTTTCGTGTCCATCTTGCGTCTATCTACCTCAAGCTAGTAGTAAAGTTTAGTTACGAATGTTTGACCTCTTGAGTGCTATAACATATTTTTTCTGTCACAGGAGCTTTAATTATGCGACGTTTACTGACAACTCTAGCTATAACCACCTGTTTGCTGACAAGTATTTCTGCTATTACTTGGGCTGGATCTGGTGTAACCTTGTTTGGCGGGATCAAAAGAGAGAATCAACTATCCTACAGGTTAGATTTTGGCGGTCAACGTAACGCTTGGGATCGTTACCGTTTAAGAATCCCCAGAAGGAAGATGAAGGTAGCCGCAGCTAAATTCATGGTTACATATCCCAGATACTATAAGGGTGAATTCGAACCGAAAAAAATTGAAGTGCGAGTTAAAGGGAAAAAAGTTCCTCTATCCGAAGTAGATTGGAACAAAGAAGACCGTGCAATTTCCATTTCCCCCAAAGAACCTGTTCCTGCTGGCAACCCAGTAGAATTAGTTTTTAGCAATGTCCAAAACCCTCCTTTCGGCGGTATGTTCTACTTCAACTGTATGATTCAAACCCCGGGCGACGTTCCCCTGCCCCGGTATATGGGAACTTGGCAAATCGATCTCCACTAAAATTTGAGGGCATAATTCTGGACTTTCCTAAATCGAACGATGAATATGTCAAGGTTGTTGTAATTTTGTGGTCAGAGGTTGAAAGCAATAAACCACAGATCTATTAAGTTAATGCATTTTTCAGGTTTAGTCATTTATATTTAGCATTAGAAGTGATAAAGTAACAGATTGTGAGTTTTTATAAAAAATAACCTTAGAGGATAAAACTATGCAAAGAACTCTGGGCGGCACTTGTCGTAAGAGAAAAAGAACCTCTGGCTTTCGGGCTAGGATGCGGACACCAGATGGTAGAAATGTAATCAGAGCTAGGAGAAAGAAAGGGCGGCATCGTCTGAGCGTTTGACATACATACCAATTAGAGAATATTAGCGGTGGCTTTGCCCAAAGCAAATCGACTCAAATCCCGTCAAGATTTCCAAGCAGTCTTCCGGGAAGGATTCCGTTTTCATAGTTCCTATTTAACTTTAAGGGCATTAAGACCATCATTGCTATCAACTCCTTCCCAGAATGCTGTAAGGCGAATTTCCATGCCCTATCCAATCCGCATTGGTATTTCTATCAGTACAAAGGTTAGTAAGCGTGCAGTAGTACGCAATCGTCTAAAACGTCAAATAGCTGCATCCTTGTACAAATTATTGCCAAAATTATCACCAGGATGGCGGTTGGTGGTGGTTGTGAAGCCAACAACAAGAGAATGTGAGTGCAGAAGCCAACAATTTCTGCAAGAATTAGAGCAGTTGTTGGAAAAAGCTGAGGTGTTAAATGGGCATTCGTGAAGATGTGTTTTATGAAGGTGGTCCCCACATTGGTGATTTTATTATTGGCATCCTAGCTGGATTAACAGTTGTAGGTATACCATTAACAGTCGGTGCAATTGTTAGATCATTATGGTTACGCTTCCGCATCACCGATCGCCGAATTTCGGTTACAGGTGGATGGATGGGACGTGATCGCAGTGATGTAATTTACTCAGAAATTGTCAAAATGGTGAAAGTTCCCCGTGGCATTGGGTTATGGGGAGATATGGTATTGACCCTTAGAGATGGTAGCCGTCTAGAAATGCGAGCTATTCCCAGATATAGGGAGATATACGACTATATAAATGAAAGAGTTGCTGTGAAAAATCCTGGTAAAATTGGTGCTATCAAAAAGTAAGTCAGTTATGACTACTGGCTACTAAAATATTGGTAATTTTGCTTTAATAATCGGCTAAATTCCAGCCAAATATTAGTAGTTTAAGCATACATATAAGCTTTCATGTGTGATGTGCGGCTATCCTAAATATCACCAGATTAGCATCTCCATCATGATTTAGATAAATTAGATTCAGTTAATTTACAGTACCTCAGGTTGAATTCAGAATAATGGATTTTGGTATCGGCTTTCTCTCGAACAACGTGATGTTGCCAATCATAGATTTGTTCTATGGGATTATACCTAGCTATGGGTTGGCGATCGTGGCTCTGACATTGATCATTCGGTTTGCACTCTACCCTTTGAGTGCTGGTTCCATTAGGAATATGCGACGGATGCGAATTGTCCAGCCTTTGATGCAGAAAAAAATGCAGGAAATCAAAGAGCGTTATAAGGACAATCCGCAAAAACAGCAAGAAGAAATGGTTAACGTCCAGAAGCAATTTGGTAATCCTTTGGGGGGATGTTTGCCCTTATTGTTCCAAATGCCAGTTTTACTTGCTTTATTTGCTACTTTAAGGGGTTCGCCCTTTGCTGGTGTTAATTACAGCGTTAACTTGCAAATCTTACCTACCGAACAAATTGAAAGAATTCAGCCACAAGCCTTTGCCACTTCCCCCCAAAATATTTATATCAGTGATGGTGACCATAGCAAGGTAACAGCCATTCTCCCTGGTGGTAATAAATTAGCAGTTGGGGAACATACCAAGATTCAGTATCAGACTGAAGATGGAAAGCCCTTTGCAGACCTAGTTGCAGCACATCAAGAAACTAACTTAGTTCCTCAATGGACAGTTACTAAAGGAGCGGAAAGAGTCAAGATTGACGCTGAAGGTAATATTGAGGCTTTGCAACCAGGAGATGTGACTGTCCAAGGTACAATCCCTGGCTTGGCAGCAGAGAAGGGATTCCTATTTATTGAAGCTTTAGGTCGAGTGGGAGCAACAGATGATGATGGTACAATCCATTGGGATATTGTTGCGATGGTATTGATGTTTGGTGTGACCCTATACATCAGTCAAATCCTATCTGGACAAAATTCCACTAATGCCAATTCCCAACAAGAAACAGTTAACAAGATTACACCGGTCATTTTTTCGGGAATGTTTTTGTTCTTCCCCCTACCTGCGGGTGTATTGATGTATATGGTGATTGGTAACATGTTCCAAACCCTGCAAACCTATATTCTTTCCCGCGAGCCTTTGCCAGAAGAGCTGCAAAAAATTGTTGATGCTCAGGAAAAAGAGACTAGTGACAAAGATCAAAAATCCCTACCTTTTGAGCCCAAAAGTTCTAAAAAGAAGGCTACAGGTTGATGTTAACTGACGGTTCTGTAATGAGAGGCCAGCAGTGGTTAAAAACCCTGCTGCAAAAATCTGGAATTTATGATGATATTCAAATTCAGGTAGAGTTAGACAAAAATCATCAATTGTCAGAACAGCATAGTTATTGGTTAACAATTGACAGTACCAATTTAACACCAGAACAAGTGGAAATTTTGATTGGTAAAGGTGGTTCTGTCCTAGATGCAATTCAGTACTTAGCCAATTCTATTCTCAACTTGCATCAGTCCACCGAAGAGCATGCTTCATACGTCATTGAATTAGATGGCTACCGTGTGAAAAGGCAAGGAGAAATCCTCGCAATGGCAGAAGCTGCTGCGCAGCAAGTTAGAACTACAGCTAAAGAAGTAATTATAAAATCCCTCAGTTCTGCTGAACGTCGACAAATCCATAGTCTATTTCAATATTTTGCGGATTTAGAAACATTCAGCAAAGGAAAGGAACCTCATCGCCATTTAGTGGTGCGTCTTGCGACTCCCGAATCAAGAGATAATGAAATCTGATTCTAGCACTGACAATGTGAGGTTTCTTAGAAAAAGAGACGCGTTCGCGTCTCTTTTTCTATATGATAATCTGTGGTGTTAGATAAATGGGTATGGGTTTTTCTTTCATTCCCAGTTTTTTCTCCAAAATCCGACCCCAAAAAAGTTAGACTAAAAGTATGGAAGCAGCAAATATGCTCTTTCCTAAAGCTAATTTTGATGAAGATAGTGCAAAATTCCTATGGACGCGATTTTTATTCCGCAGCTAACTAAAGCGTCGGAGCGGACAGAGGAGATTCAAGTACAAGAGTTTCTCCCTAATCTGGAAACTTTGACACCAGTTCGCGGTCTTATTCGCATAAAACACAGCGGTAATTACTTAGAAGTATCTGGTAAAGTTGAAACAATTATTACTTTTAGCTGTAATAGATGCTTGCAAAGTTATAATCATCGTTTAACAGTTCAGACTTCAGAGATCATTTGGCTGGAAGAAGTAAGTGAAGAGGAACTAGATTTACCTTTAGAAAGGGAAGTCTCTGTAGATGATTTGGTAGAAACCCTATCTCCTCAAGGGTATTTTGAGCCTAGTGTCTGGTTATATGAGCAAATGTGTTTAGAGATTCCCCAAAGACAACTTTGTGATGCCGATTGTACTGGGATTCAAGCTACTAATAGCGATGTAAATCATTCGGTGGATAGTCGCTGGGCTTCTTTAGAGTCTTTAAAAAAGAAATTTACCAGCTAGTAACTCGAATAGTGCAAATTGGGGGAAATAAACTTACTTCTTGGTAAAAACTGACAGCTATAGAACATAATACTTTCTACTCCTTCGAAATTTGCTATTACTATATGCCGGAGTAGACAAGCGTAGCTAGGCTTTTTGTAGAGTACCCGTCCACCGCAATGACTCGCTTTAGATTACCACTATAGGAATCCGGTTTTATTTATGAAAGAGTTTTTAGACTTTAGCCTTGCTAGATAAGCTTTTGAGTCTCGTTCTATTTTCAAAATTAAAGTATGATTCCTATAGCTCATTATTGATTTATTTTGAGAGTGCCATTTTTATTTTAAATATCTGGAAGGAAACCAGTTGTCATTTACCGTCAATTATTTTTTACCATAAACGATTTTGAAAAAGTGAGATTCTGGTTTATGGGTACGACTTAACATAATGCTCCCCTTTTTTACATGGGTAAAGTAGTAAAGATAAGGGAATACTGATGTTGCTATTGTTACTAAAATTTTTTGGATTATGTTTGAGGAATGACCTGGACAGAAGCTGTAACCTCTATTTAATAAGATCCTAAGTGGCTATTTGATGGAAGACTCATTCTTGATTGCCTCTGTTTTGGATATACAGTTCCCTAAGTTACATTTAACAAAGATCATAAAAATCTCAAATCTTCAGTCTAAATGGTTGTGAGACGTGGTACAAACCTTAACAATAAAATAAAGAACAAATGCAACTAACTACCTATGATCTTTCGTGAAGAATTTAAACTACTGCTGCGTGCCCGTTACCCTTTGATTTATATTCCTACCTATGAAGAAGAACGGGTAGAGGCAGCAATTAGGGAAGAAGCTACCAACCAAGGTAATCGTTCTGTGTATACCTGGGATTTTGTAGATGGTTATCAAGGAAACCCTAATGATGCGGGATTTGGTAAACGGAATCCTCTTCAAGCATTGGAATTCGTGAATAAAATTCCCCCCACAGCACCAGCAGTTGTAATTTTGCGGGATTACCATCGCTTTTTAGAAGATGTAGCGATCGCTCGCAAACTCCGCAATTTGGCTAGGTTATTAAAATCACAGCCTAAAAATATAGTTTTACTCTCACCAAGGGTGGCGATTCCCGATGATTTGAGAGAAGTTTTTACTGTGGTAGAGTTCCCTTTACCTACTGCGGGGGATATTAAAGGGGAGATCGAACGGTTATTTGTGGCTACAGGTAATTCTCTATCTGACAAGTTTCTGGATAATTTGGTGGGTTCTTGTCAGGGATTGAGTATGGAACGGATTCGCCGGGTTCTAGCTAGAGCGATCGCAGCCCATGGGGAATTACAACCAGAAGATGTGGATTTGGTGTTAGAAGAGAAACGTCAAACTATCCGCCAAACCCAAATTCTCGATTTTTACCCCGCTACAGAACAAATTTCTGATATTGGTGGTTTAGATAACCTCAAAGATTGGTTATTGCGTCGGGGTGGTTCCTTTAGTGATCGTGCTAGACAGTACGGATTACCACACCCCCGTGGATTACTATTGGTAGGTATTCAGGGGACAGGAAAATCTTTGACAGCAAAAGCGATCGCCCATCATTGGCATTTACCTTTATTACGGCTAGATGTGGGGCGATTATTTGCCGGATTGGTCGGTGAATCAGAATCTCGCACCAGGCAAATGATTCAGGTAGCAGAAGCTTTATCCCCTTGTATCTTGTGGATTGATGAAATTGATAAAGCCTTTTCTGGATTGGGTAGTAAAGGGGATGCGGGAACCACCAGCCGGGTATTTGGCACATTTATTACCTGGATGGCAGAAAAAACTTCCCCAGTCTTTGTGGTGGCCACTGCCAATGATATTCAATCTTTACCACCGGAAATATTACGAAAAGGTCGATTTGACGAGATTTTCTTTGTCGGTTTGCCCACCCAGGAAGAAAGAAAAGCCATTTTTAACGTCCATTTATCCCGACTGCGCCCCCATAATTTACCTAGTTACGATATGGAAAGATTGGCATATGAAACCCCAGATTTTTCCGGTGCAGAAATTGAGCAAACCTTAGTAGAAGCAATGCACATAGGTTTTAGTCAGAGCCGAGACTTTACCTCGGATGATATCTTAGAAGCCGCTAGTCAGATTATTCCCCTAGCTAGAACCGCTCAAGAACAGATTCAGCAACTACAAGAATGGGCTGCATCGGGAAGAGCACGTTTAGCATCTAAGCATAGCCCCTTGAGTATTCAACGTCAGTTCCAGTAGGGGATAGGGTTGACCCGCTCAGAGGTAAAAACCGATGGCAAAAATTACCCGCTCTAGGCAATATTGTGTTATAAACGCTACGCGACTGCAAAATAATAGTGGTAATATTTGTTTTTACCACTGTTACACCCGTAGTAATCTAATTTCCTCTACTGAGATCTTTTTAGGATGAAAATATGGTCTC
>CBZS010000136.1 GCA_000613065.1 Richelia intracellularis
AAAACTTATGCATTTAGGGAGAATAACAATCCTAAAGCTGTGGGATAATTGCGTCTAAATTGGCTCTCTTGAGCGAGATTTAAACTAGAAATAGTTCCGGTTGAGGTATTTTTTGCCTAACTTCACTTTCTTGTAGTTCTTCGAACCCCCTCAGATTACCTAAGACTTGATTAATCGAGGTGCCCAAGAATTAACCCACATTCGGCAGGTGCGAACGCAAAATGTTGTATTTTTCAAATATGATTTTTTAAGAATCACAAATCAAAGTACAAGATATCGCTCACTTAGGCATAGTGGCAGGGATTATTGATGAAATGAGTTTGGTTGATTTTTTCAACCAACTCCTTGGAACTCATTCCCAATAAATAATCAGCGCAGGCCAAGTGGTCAAACCAATGATTATCAATGGCTTAGGCTTTATCTGTGCACCACTATATTTATTTGAAAAGTTCTTTTCAGGGATTGCAACGGAACATTTATTGGGAGAGGGAATACAACCAGAACATTTGAACGATGAACCCTTGGGCAGAGTCTTAGACAAACTATATAATGCAGGATTAACGGAAATTTTTATCCGAGTCGCACTTTCAGCAGCAGATAGATTTGGAGTGAAAATGGACAGCTTCCACTTGTATTCAAGTTGATTTCATGTACAT
>CBZS010000137.1 GCA_000613065.1 Richelia intracellularis
CTATGAAACAAGTCGAGTCTAGATTACAGTGAAATCCACTGTTACCCAAATGGGATATCTTGATTCAACGACTTTAGCTGGTAATTTATTTTTCAAAAATAACCTTAAGTAATCGTCATATTTGAGGTATCTGGCATTGTTAAGTAAATATCTAGCACAGGTATCCACGGGTTTACGTTCTTGGGGGGTCAGTTTGGGTAAAGTCGCACTCCAGCGCATACCTGGGGCAACTGAACTTGATTTACCTTCAAGAATAAGCTGTAAACGTTTGCTCACCCAAGCTTCTGCCTGTGTTGAAGTCTGATAATAAAAGACAAATGCAGCTTTCCACAAATACTCAATCACATGGATAATATCTAGGACAATTGTTAAGTTGATATTCTGTTTTTTTGCAAATTTCTTTAGCAAGGATAATTGTTTCTTATTGCCATCAACTAAGGCACAGAAACGTTTGTTTTTGTTTTGGTCACGGAAGATTGCCTCATCAAAGGCTTCTGAAATAACCTTTTCGAGCTCTTTGGCTAAAGAAGCCCAAACACACTTACCAATTGGTCGAGGTCGCTTAATTTTTCTATCTTCATCGGATGGGTTAACGATTTGTTGGGGTGTACCTACAAAGGAATTAATTGTATAAACACTAGCTATTGTCGCCATTCGCTTTGCGTTGTGCTTTTCACCCTTTGTTAAGCGTTTGTTTAACTTTTTCCGGTGTTGCTGAATCAGGGGATGAATTAGCGTTTGAAAGCATTGATAAATCGTTGAAAATTTAGTGAAATCATGCCCTGATTCAGCAACGCCGGAAAACTTTGAGCTTGAATATTTAGCTGTGTTAAGTGAGGCATACTGAACCTAATCATAATGTTTTATAACCTTAACTTTATTTCAGAAGAAAATGTTATAGAGAAATAGATGAACGACAGATAGAGATGAGTGTTTAAGTATTAGCATTAATAAATAACACATACTGGCACATAAAATTGATCAAAATAAAATGCCAGCCTCTTGTGTCGTTTCTGAAAATAATTCCATCTATGGCGGGGACACAGGGCTTGTGTCCCTCCGGTGGATTTGCAGCAGTTTAAGCACAAGCTTGTTGGTTCACTTGGTAACTTGAATTCTGTAAATCAACCTGTGTGGTTAACTACTATAAATTCCCAGCAACAGTATTACTTAATAGTAGCTGGTTTGAAAATTAATGCTCCAAAGCAGCCACTTCTTAAGCAACGGCAGAAATAACTTTAGCCAAATCAAAATCTTTTTGAGTTAGCCCTCCTGCATCGTGGGTTGTCATTCTAATGATGACTGTATTATAGGAAATTTCGATGTCTGGATGATGACATGCTGACTCCGCAGGTTCAACCAGCTTGTTGATGAAATCTATTGCTTGGATAAAGTCGGCAAATTTGCGGGTACAAGTCAGTTGTTTTCCTTCTACATTCCACTCGTTCAATTGGCTAGCTCGTTGCTTAATTTCTGCTTCTGTTAATAGTTGAGGCATATCAATTTATATTTTTTGCTTCATGTACATGTATATGTCTGGGTGATGTATGAGAATATTGATACCTTTTACTTTCTTTAAGTTCCTCATAGACATCTAGACACCAATAAATTTTAGTTATTGATGAATGCGAGCGCAACTATAAATTTTCAGCGTTGCATATTTGCGAGATGAATCAACCAAATACAGGTATTTCTCTATACTTAAACTAATGAAGTAACAATCGAATAGAGTGCTGAAGCATATCTACTGATTTAGAGTAGCATAATGTTTTTCGATCTAGATGTGCGAGATAATGATGTAAACGTGTGTTTTTGCCTTATATTCTGGTCATATATGTTTTGCTAATAATATGGTCTCCTGGTTCAACAAAACTGGCGTAAACTTTCCATCCATCTGTGACATAAAAATAGCACTTCCAGAAGTAGACAATATCCCACAAAGGTTGAAAGGTTTCTGCACTATGGTCTCCCAGTACCCAAGCTAAAATTCCTTGGCGGAAATGGTCTACTGCTGTCCACAACCAAATTTTGTTTTTTTTTTACCGACGAAAGTTTATAATTCGTCCAGTTCTCCAACTTCTGGGATATCCTCTATGGATGGTGCATCTGGCAATTTACACAAATGTGATTTTGTTTACCTCGACGTTTCCTATTTTTTCTAATCTTCGTAGACTTGCAGTATGGACAATGCACAGTATAACACCTCAATTCATCCCTCTATTATGCAACGCCAAATCTTCTAATTGAGTCCAATGCTATACTGGCTCAATTAAGCTATGTATTGTCACTATCTTTGGGTCTATTACTCTCTAACTGAAAGATATATGTGGGCCTAAATAAGTTTTACGAATCTAAAATATAATGTTTTATCTATGCAATTTAGCTGGCTTGGATATTTCAGTGAATTCTATTTTTGAAGCAGATTATTCTTTGAAGTGAAAACTTTAAAAAAGTCTAAAAAAAACTATCCGCCCTTACGTTAGTTCAGATGAACTAACGTAAGGGCGGTCTAGCGGGTCTTCAGGTTACAACCAGACTGCCGGAAGGAACTCCAAGCTTGCCTAGTGACTTGAGTTAACTTTTGTCTTTCAAGAAAACTAAGTCTTACTCCTAGAGAACAGCCCCGGCGCACAGCCGGCTAACTGCAACCTGATGACCCATGCGTTTACTACTATCAATCATGGGCATCACCTCCTTGTTGCCTAAGCGGTCTTAGTCTCAAATTAACCCAGATTTTTATTAAATTTTGTATTATCTGGATTATTTAGCTTTTGAAACTAAATATAACATATGAATCCAAAATAGGGAACAATTAGAAGTAAAAGATTGATTATTTTAGCAATATTTTCTCAGATATCTGTTTCGCAAGAATCTTGGCAGTTTAATGCCTCATAGACTTATACATACACTGGAGATAGAATGGCAAGATTTATTGCCATCATTTTCTGCGGAATCCACAATAATTGAGCAAAGTTTCCAATTAATACTGCAGGGTTATTCTTCACCGCAACGTTATCACCATAATTTGCAACATATTTACCAGGTAATAACAACAATCCATCCCTTGCAAAATTACACTCAGAATTTGGCTGCGGTGAAACTTGCGGCCTGGCTTCATGATGTGGTTTTCGATACCAGGGTTCAAGATAATGAGGAGTGAAGTGCAGAGTATGCCAGGGTATTGCTAGGTAAACTGGGGATTCCAGGAAATACCACCAATATAGTTGCTGAGTTGATTCTGGATACTAAACACAATCCCCCAAATATTGAAGATATTGATACTCAAGTGCTACTTGATGCTGATCTGGCAATTTTAGATACTACGCCGAAAAAATATCAACAGTATGCACGGGCAATTCGTCAGGAATATAGCTGGGTTGCCCAAAAGGATTATATTTGTGGTCGTCAGCAAATTTTAGAGCAATTTTGCCAGCGTCAACAAATTTACTTGACTCCTTTGATGTTGGAGGAGTGTGAAGATTCTGCCCGTATAAATATCAAAATGGAGCTTGAAAGTTTACAGAATTGTACCTAAGCTAGCTGATTGATATTATCCCTATGTTTACTCCTTTCTCCTCTCTTCTCCACGATGGGATGTTTCCAATTCTGGAGGTACATCAGCAGTTTTAAATGCTTCTCCAAAATCATTATTTATTGCTTGCTGTGCCCAAAGTACACGGGTATGTACAGCTACATCTGTATCTTCTGAGATTAATTTTTATAATTGGGTAATAACTTGCGAACGCAAGTTATATTGAGTGCTTTTCCCAACTTTTGCTAAGGATTCTAAACCTGTAACTGCGGCATAGCGAACAATCCACTCCGGATCTGCACATACAAATATCAATGCGGATAATACCTGATTTTGCGCTGGTAATACCTCTGCAACAGGCATCTTTTCCCAACGAATTCTGCCTAAACCCCTAGCTGCTGATCGACGTACACTTAACGCAAAGTCATTTTGAGCTGCTTCTAGGAGAATATCTAACCCTCGCGGATCACCAATTCCCGCTAAACCACGCACAGCCCAGGCTCTAGCCCCATAATTATAATCATCTATTAATTATAATAATGGCTGGACAGAAGGTTCACCAATTTTGATTAACCCATCTACAGTTGCCACTGCAGCCCCCTTATTATTGTAACCGAGGGCTGCAATGAGGGTGGGGATAGACTCCTCTAAAGCAACTGCAGCTAAATTCTCTACTGCTTCTAATAACCTGGTAGAGGAATCTGCTGCTTCTACAGCTTGAATGAGTGCTTGAGCTTTAACGTTCATAAACTTAAAGTAAGGAATCCATTAAGTCCATCACTCTGACGGTATCTGTTCATAGATGGAGAGATGGATCTTTGTCAACTGTATTTTCGAATAAACCCTTGAGAGCTATTAATTTCAGACTATTTTCGGCTAAAGTTTCTGCGATCTCTTCTGCCCCAGGTAGATAACCAATCGCACCTATATCAGCTAGGGCTGCTCTCCGTAACTGTAAATCATCCCCACGTAAAGCTTCTATTAAGCGCTCCCCATAAATATCTTGTCTCGTCAACTGATACAATGCCCTGGCAGCAGAATACTGAATTCGCTCAAAGGGATGGTCTAAAAACGGCATTATTAAGGATATACAATCTTGATCTTTTAAGGTTGCCAAGGCATCTAAAATGGCATCATAGGGTTGAGAGAAGTCTGGCTGGTCGGGAATTAATTGCTCTCCCTGCAAACCTATTTGTAACAAATCAGTTAAGGAAGCGAACCCTTGGATATCACCCAACATTTCTAAGGATTGGGCTGCTCCTGGATTTCTCACCAAGATTGAATGAAAAAAGAGGGGTCTAAAACTGCCAAAATCTATGTATACTGCAAAAGAATCTCAGCAGTTTAAAGGATGAACCCAATCAAAAATGATTAGGGTGCGACTCTTTTGGTAGTACGGAGTATGATATAAGAATAATAAATGACAAGTCAACCACAGTCGTATTGACAGCCAAAAATGTACTTGATGGAATTGGCTTGTAAAAAGTGAAAAAACAGGAACAGTTCCACACCCTATGCAAGGATCTACATCAAATCAAGGTATGTTTTGGTCACAAGCACGAGAACTATTTGAACAGATAGTTCGTTGGTTAGACGAAGACAGGATTTGTGGGTTAGAACACTCCCAGATAGAGAGTAAGTAACTTGAGAATGGATACGAACTATTGAGACGGTTGTTACAAACAAAGATATTTTGATCAACGCAGTAAAGATGAAATCGAGGGAGAGTGTACAGGCACAGACTCAGTAAACAGAACATACAAGAAAAAATTGTCGCGGAAATTGACCACATTATTTGGCACAGTAATCGCCAATAGAATCGGTTATGGAGGAAGAAAGATAAATACCCTATTTCCTTTGGATGGGGAGTTTAATCTACCAGCACAGCAATATTCTCTCTCATGGACTAAGACAGGGATATTATCCATGTGATTGAGTTTTTGTGGAAAGCTGCATTTGTCTTTTATTATCAGACTTCAACACAGGCATAAGCTTGGGAGAGCAAAGGTTTACAGCTTATCCTTGAAGGTAAATCAAGTTCAGTTGCCCCAGGTATGCGCCGGAGTGCGACTTGACCCAAACTCACCCCTCAAGAACGTAAACCCGTGGATACCTGTGCTAGTAGATATTTACTTAACAATGCCAAATACCTCAAATATGACGATTACTTAAAACCTGGATTCCCCATCGCCACCGGGGTGATTGAGGGTGCTTGTCGCCACCTGATAAAAGACAGGATGGATATCACTGGGGCTAGATGGACCATGAGGGGTGCTGAGGCTGTTTTACCCCTGGGTTATTTATACATCAGTGGCGATTGGGATGAGTATTGGCAGTTTCATCTACAACAAGAAGATAAACGCAATCACCTGGCTTTCTACTCTAGTGGTATTCCTTTGATCAAGCAAGTTCTCAAAGCTCCTTGTTCTAGTTCCCCTCCACTTCTTCCAATACCTGTCTAAGTTCCACTCCCCGTTTTACTAAAAGAGTCGGACCCTTTTACAAGCCAATTCCATCAAGTACATTTTTGGCTGTCAATACTACTGTGGTTGACTTGTCATTTATTATTCTTATATCATACTCCGTACTACCAAAAGAGTAGCACCCAAATCATTCTATCCCAGAACAGTTTGTATTTGGACAGGTAAAGTCATGTCCAGTTGTAGTCAATTTAAAGGGAGAGCCTGTAACATCGGATGTAGGCTTAACATTAATTCCGGAACTAGACAGAAAAAGAGAAATAACATCACGATTTGCAAGATGTTTCAAAGATTACCGAGACCCCAATAAAGTTTTATATCCAGTTCATAACTTAATTGCAAAAAGGATATATGGCTTAATCATGGGGGATGAAGACAGAAATGACCATGAAATTCTACGTCACGCTCCAATATTCGCACTTGGGGTAGGAAAGGTTATTAACTCAGAACAAGAATTAACTACTTTGGCGGGGAAAAGCACCTTAAATCGTCTCGAACATTGTCCAGAAGACGTATCTTCAATAGAAAATAGTCGGTATCATCGTATTTACTATGATGCTAAGGCGATAGAAACACTTTTAGTTGAGCTATTTTTAAAATCTTATCATCAGCCACCGCGACAGATAATAATAGATTTAGATGTGACGGATGATTTAGTTCATGGTCATCAAGAAGAAACATTCTTTAATCCGTATTACAAAGAATCTATCCCACTAACATTATTTTGTTAATCCAAATATGGATTGTTACAAGAAACAAAAAAGCATCAAAACAAGCTGAAATTCTTTCCCATCTGACAACAAGACGACGATATTTTTTTTGAAACCATGGGAAACAACGTTCTTGTTGAAAACCTGGGACGGAAATTTTAATGGGTCTGCCCTTGTTCTTCTTTGTCTTCCAAACCCCCTTGGGCCATTGCGGCCTAATACCACATCTACGTAAAGCAGCGCGCTTATCCTTAGAATCGTACCCTTTGTCAGCAGCAAGCACTTTCAGGGGTTTACGGGGTCTACCGCGTTTGTTGGTCTAAAGCTTTACACTGTCTAGAAGTGGTATCACCTGATCTCTTTCACTACCATGGGCAGGTCTGGTGGGATTGGATAAAGGCATTCCTGAGCCTTCAGTAAGAGTGTGTATTAAAATACCCTTTCCTTTTCCACCGTAAGCAACACCATCACCACCGCCCTTCCCACGGGGAAAAAGACCCGTCCAGCGCGCCATAACTCCAGTTGATTAAGCCTTTCTCTTGTCCAATCCCCAATATTCGTGCTTGTAAAGCCTATAAGGTCCCGTCCAACTGCCAACGTTTGAGCCATCGATGTGCAGAGCTCTTTGATGCCCATATTTCTCCTTTTGGAACGTCACACCAACAACACCCTGTCATCAATAATATATACAGTAAGGTATTGAGTACATAACGAAATGAAGAATGTGGCATTCCTCGTTCGCGTTTCTCTGGCGGTTTCGGAAAAATATCCTCAAACAAAGACCACTCCAAATTACTCAGTCCTTCAAAACGTCCAGCGATTAGATGATATAACCCCTCTTACTCAACAGGCATATTATCACCTTCTATTATTAGTGGGATAAACTCGGATTACAAAGGATATTGTTATGCTCCCCTTTATCTTTTTTGTGGTAAACATTTACTTGCTGCAAAACTTCGTGCATCCAACTTAGAGGATGTTTTCAAAGGTGGGAAATATCATAAAAAAGCTCACAAGGCATATGCTGAGAATTATAGAAAACAGCACCCCGTGAGCAAATGACTAAGAATTATCCTAGCAATTTAACGTGGGAACAGTGGGAGTTAATCCCACAGCTGTTTCCAGAGGCAAAACCAGGTGGTCGTCCACGTACAACAACATGTATGTACGCAGTAGTCGCGATTTGATACTTACTGTGTCAAGGATGTACATGGCGGGCATTACCAGGAGATTTACCACCTTGGTCTACAGTCTATGGTTATTTCAGAAAATGGCGCAAAGACCGTACTTGGCTTCAGGTTCATGACAAACTATATCAATGGGTTCGGGTAGCAGCCAGTCGAGAACCAAGTCCATAGGAAGCAGCCAGTCGAGAACCAATCAGTTGAAACCGCAACCATGATTTGTACGGATGTTGGTTTCAAGGCAGGAAAACAAATACATGGACGTAAGCGATTTATTATGGTTGACTTGTTAGGGCTAGTTTTGCGAGTCTTGGTTACTTCTGCAAGTGTGCCAGAACCTGCAGGGGCTAAACTAAACGTGCACGTTCTGGCAGGTTTATCAGATGAAAGATAAAGTTAGACTGCACACTATCTCGATGCATGGAGCATATCGGGGGGAAGATTTTGCCCACTGGATAATCGATGTTTTTCATTGGATTGTGGAAGTGGTTATCAGACCCTTAGAAAAGAAGGGTTTTACCCTTTTACCAAAACCTTGGATTGTACAACGAACTTTCCGGTGGCTCAATTGGTGTAGAAGATTAAGTAAGGACTATGAAAGGCTACCTGAAACTTCTGAGACTTTAATCTATATTGCAATTATACGTATCATGGTCAGGCGACTTGCATGTTTTGTAACTCACTTCGACTTTTAAAACATCCTCTTAGACCCGGCAGCATGGGGGTTAGAAGAATTACAAAGAGTAATAAAAATAATACGCTCTCGATGGAAAAAGGTGCAAATTATTATCCGTGGGGATAGTGCTTATTCCAGAGAAGAGATAATGGCTTGGTGTGAAGATGAAACTGATATTGATTATGTGTTCGGACTTGCTGAAAATCCTCGTCTACTCCAGCTATCGCAACCAATTCACTATCGTGCATCCCAAGAATATTCACAAAAAATACAACCCATAGTAGAGTTTTTTAAAAGCTTATTTCCAGCAGAAGCAGATTTAAAAAAAGATGCGGCAGCCTTTGTTAATAACTCAGTTTGGTATTGTTCTCTTGACTATCAAACATTAGACAGTTGAAGCCGTAGTCGTCGTGTAGTAGCCAAGGTCGATTATAGCAATGAAGAAGTCAATCATCGATTTGTAGTGACTTCGCTCCCCATTAAACAAATTCCTCTTAAATTTGCGTTCGCTTGTTCAACTGTTAATGATTCACCACTACTGTCTAAATCTGGAACCGAATTTACCATGAGGTAATCAATGCTAATTTAAAATTTCTAACCTTTGGAGAAGAGGAATTAAATAAATGATTACAGCGAAATACTCCAAACTGTTTGGCATCAGTTAATTCATAGGCAATAGATTTATTCGCAAAATATTCACCACTAAATCCAATGAATTAACCAGATATAACTATATCACTAGAGAAATATTAATACATTAAATATTTACTCAAAATATTGGCGTTGCTTAATCAGGGGATGATTTCACTACATTTTCAACGATTTATCAATGGTTTCAAATGCTAATTCTTCCCGCACTTATGCAACGCCAATATTTTGAGTAAAAAATTAGTAACTACTAATTTTGCTACTTTTTTATTTTTGTTTTTCTTGTAGTCTTAACTATCAAATTTCAACAATAAAACTGCCCGAAAAGATAATCAACTCCTAACAATTTGCTGCTAATAGCTAATTACCTCTCCAGGCGAAATAAACCCTCTAGCTTAGGGTATTGATAGCATAATCGATATAAGAGTTAGCTTCAACAGCAGGATCACCACTTAAACCGTGGTTAGCTTTGATATACTTCAGAGCCTCAATGTACCAGCTAGGAGATAATTCAAAAGTTTTGTTGATTTCTGCTATACCAGAAATTAAATAATCATCCATGGGACCAGTACCACCAGCAACTAAGCAATAAGTGATCATCCGCAAATAGTAACCGATATCACGTACACACTTAGCTTTACCAGTAGTGGTAGAAGCATAGTTAGCTCCCTGCATTTGGGTGGTGTAAGGGAACTTGTTATATACCGCTTGAGCTGCACCTTCTGCTAAGCTAGATGCATTTGCAGTTAAGCTTTTCGCTGCTTGTAAGCTAGATGAAGCTTGGCGAAAACGACCAAATGCGACTTGGATTTCTGTGCTGGATAGGAAACGTCCTTGGGAATCAGCAGCTGCTACAGCTTCGGTCAGGGGGGTTTTCATTTGCTTGGTATCTCCCTTTTGACAAACTTTTGGTTGATTATGATTTTTTTCACCAACATTAAAGAATAATGTCAGCTAAATTACTGATTGATTAGCTTATGCTACAGCAGCAGCAGCTTTATCAAAGTAGCCAGAGATTTCTGACATTAAGGAAGTGCAATCACCTCTGGTAACGCCATTGGGATCGTTCGCAATTGCGATCGCAGCTTCTTTCATTTTTTGTACGCCGACTGCCACGGAAGCACCAGGAGTTCCCAACGCTAAGTAAGTTTCACGCAGACCATTGAGACAACGATCTTCTAGAACACTAGCGTCACCTGCAAAAGTTGCGTACGTAATATAGCGTAAGATAATTTCCATGTCGCGTAAGCAAGCAGCCATACGACGGTTGGTATAAGCGTTACCGCCAGGAGCAATCAACTGGGGCTGTTCTGCAAATAATGCACGAGCTGCATTAGCAACAATAGAAGAAGCATTGCTAGTAATGCGGTTCACAGAATCCATACGCTTGTTTCCGTCTGCGACCATTGCACTCAAAGCATCTAACTGAGAGGCACTGATATATTCGCCTCTGGCATCAGCTTGGGAAACTACTTTTGCAAATGCGTCTAACATCGATTGAATCTCCTAGTAGTTTTGACTTGAGAATCGTTGAGTTGAAAACTGACAAATGTCAGTTGTTTTCTGATATCAGGCTGCTTCAGCAGATGGGAAGGAGCAACAACAGATATCAATGTATCAGTCTAATGTTTCTTGGCTTCTATATTAAATCTTTTTTCACAAAAGTTTATACTAGTTATGAAATACTGAAATACCCTGCTAATAAAGAACCTAGATAGCCGGAAAAAGCTATTTACCCTTCCAAATTCATTTTATACAATGCTATCGCCCCCTTGTCCGTTACAAAATATTGTGTTTTTTTTTTTTCTTTACAGTTCTTTACATTTTGTTTAAGTAATAACAATGATGACCTAACAACAAAGCCTAATTCAAGATACAAATTCCAATTGAATTAGGCTTTGTTGTTTACTTATTAAAGGAGATTTCCAGAATTAAAATTATTTCTTTTTAGAAATTACCTTATAAAGTTCAGATGCATAAGTAATTGATTTAGCTCACAGAAGATATTTTTCTTTCTAAATCAAACAAGAAGCCATGGATGTATTCTTCTGTCCATTCCTCACCATAAAAACGCTTGAACATTCCCCGTGCAGGGTCTTTTTCTGCTCGATAGCGTAAATATCGTAATTGAGCATCTTCAATGGATTGTAGAGTTTTGGAATTACTCACTGCTTCTGCTTGCTCAACAAAGTTGAGGTAAGCTTGTAAGTAGTCTTGAAACGCTGCAAATACACGAGTCTCTACCACACTAGTTTCTTGGGGACGAGTCCAGAGAAAAGCGGGGGAGAAGAATGGTTGTGCTTCTTCGGGAAAATCCCCACCCCAGGTTAAATGTTCTTGGTGGGCATGAAACATAGGTAAAATTGGCTCGGTATATTTTG
The DNA here is from genome assembly GCA_000613065.1 of Richelia intracellularis. GTDB lineage: Bacteria > Cyanobacteriota > Cyanobacteriia > Cyanobacteriales > Nostocaceae > Richelia > Richelia intracellularis_B. The sequence goes on from CBZS010000137.1 coordinate 11,612, forward strand.
CTTGATATGCAAGGTCATCTCGAAATAGGGGTTGCATATCTAAGGCAATGAGATGTCCTCCGGGCAAGGTTACTAAATCTGCTCCAAAAAATGGTAGTTCGTAATTTAACTGTGGAAATATGACAAAATTGAGGACTTGTAAAGCCTTTCCTCCTTGTACGTGTGCAGCACGAATTTGCCGTAATTTAGGAGTTTGGAAAGCATAACTAGTTGTTATAACAGTTTCTTGGTGCTTCCCTTTACCAACTACAGCAGACTTGGATTCAAATCCTTCCGGTATAGGATAAGGAGCTAAATCCAAGTGCGATTTCATATAGGAAATTGCATGATCTAAAAATGGTTGATATAAAGTCATTTTGTGTTTCAGTTTTGAATGCAATATGGATTTGTAGCAGTAATATTAAATGACAATCATAAAGACGACCCATGGGTCGTCTTTATGATTGTCATTTAACACCACGATTTAGCAATACTGAAAATAATCTCTGTGCTTGCCACAATTTAGTTCAATTAGATTCAATAAATGAATTATTTTTTGTAGCTAGCTTATTCATAAATTTTCTAGCATAGACATCTCTCCTCTCTTTTTTGTGTTGCTTGTTGAACGAGAAAATACACGTCTATGGGATAAACCAAGCTATACCAGAGGGAATCGCCCTACCTTACCTATAATAATTATCGCTAATTGATACTGCATTGGGTTACGGTGCTAAAACGGGAATCAGAAAAAAGAGTCAATGCAACGTCTAAAATGATCGTTTGCCAACAGCTGTGGCTAAAGGCATCGCATCTTCAAATAAAAACTCATGCAGGAAGCGTTCTGACCATTCATGACCAAAATAGCTACCAAACAATCCAGATGCAGGATCCCTTTCTGCACTGTACTGATCGTAATCCTTTTGTGCCTGAACAACGCGCTGAATGTCTTGTGGTTCTGTTAGGGGTTGAGCATTCTCCAGCATTTGCCAATATAAAGTTAAATAGTCTTTATAGGCTGCAAATAGCCGTGTAGCTATTGTTTCAGGGTCTGTCTTCGCAAACAATAAATATTTCGAAAAATACTGGTTAGCATCATAGAACTTCATACCCAAATCCTGTGCTAGATCGGGGTAATCATCGTGTAATACTTTTAATTGTTCTATGTATTTATGCTGATAAGCTTCATCTTTGAATAGAGGTTGGAAGTCCAACACAATCAGATTCTTGACCTTACCAAATGACAAGAAGTCAATACCTAGAAGAGGTATATCATACTGATGACTGGGATAGATAACACTATTAAAGATTTGAGCACTTGCCCCAGCATCGATATATGTGTAGCGGATTTTACGCAATTGCGGACATTGGTAACACCAACTGCGAATTATAGCAGGGTTTTTTCCCCTTTCGCTGACGAGTGATTCTAATCCTGCGGGAATCGATCGCTTTTGTAGGTCGAATCTTTTAAATAATTCTTGCTCTAAGTAATCAAGAAAGGGTTTATACATGGAGCCATGACTCATAGCGTCTCTAATCTTTTTAGCATAGGATACAGCAAAAAATGTTGTCTCTGGTTTGATAAATAAAGCAACAATCTGTAATATGGCAGAGAATTGGGAATATGAAAATTTGGTTTTAAGCCTGCAATTCTGCGGTTATGGTTAGATTTTTCTGCACCATCTGCTCTAGAACATCTGGGGTGACGCAGCGACGCTCAGAACAATAGGTCATCAGGTTAACTCCATTCATCATCCGGACTGTGCTGACACGGACACGAAAGTCATCGGTAAGAAACCAACATCTTTCTTGGCCTTGATTATTACCATATTCTGTATCAATGGTTAAAATACCATCTTTCCCAAACCAATATTGACAGACAACGGGTATCTTCTCAACATAACCCTCATTGCGTACTAGTTTGCCAGAAAGCCCGGTTTGATCGTCAGGAACATCAATGAGAATAGCTGCATAATCAGGATTTGGTTCATCATTATCCAAATTAGCTTGCCATAAAAACCTAGCTCCACCTTTAGCCTGACTGGAATCTATATTTTGGCGTTCGCAAACTTGTTTAATCTTCGGATCATCTGGCTCCATCACCCGAACAATCAAATTTGATTCCCCTGATTCATCAGCCACTAGGTCAAAATGATGGACGGTGCGCTGGGTGAACCAAGTACCTTCACTTTTACGGAAAAAATCCATCATGGTCATCGGGGGAATTAGTTGCATGGGCTATTTTTACCTCTTCATTTATGATTCAATATATTTATGAGTTTACGGTAAATTAAAGCCTAAACTAATAACCTTCTTCAATAGTGACAAGTCTCAACCAAAAAATCACCATCAATGATATAGGGGCATACCCTGAAACCTTAGCTTCATGATAAATGCCTCTTCCCCAACCCCTATTACAATTACCTTATGGCTTGTTTTCCAAAGGGCTATACACTAAACTCGTATTTTTCAGTGTTTGCAGAGTAATCCCCAATATTCAATTTAATGTCTAACAGCCAGATGCAGATTAATCTTCTAGATAATACTCTTAATTCCAGTGTGTCAGAAATTATAGAGGCTCTCAAAAGGGGGTCTGCAAAGGAATTAGAAAATTTACGTCAATTAGACTTGAGTAAAGCGGAACTAGCTGGTGCTAACCTCAGCGAAGCCAGCATGATTGGAGTTAATTTTGGTGGAGCAAATTTAAGTTCAACCAACTTCAGTGGAACTGATTTACGGGGAGCGAATTTACAGGGAGCGAATTTACAGGGAGCGAATTTACAGGGAGCATTTTTAAGCAGAGCTAATCTACGGCAAGCTGATTTTACTGATGCTAATTTAGACGGAGCAAAGCTACAGGTTGCGTACTATGACGTACAAACTATTTGGACTGAAGGATACGCTTATAAAACCTCTGGAGCGGTAGGGCCTGGAGCTAGTTTGAATGGAGCTTATCTAAACACTGCTAACTTAAGAAATGCTGATTTACAAGGAGCCAATCTTCTGGGAGCTTACTTAAGTGGAGCCGATTTGACAGGGGCAAATTTACAAAATGCTTGCTTGAGTGGAGCCGATTTGCGAGTAGCTTTTTTGACTGGTGCTTACTTGTGTCAAGCTCGATTTAATGGTTCTGATTTACGGGGTGTGGACTTCCGCGCAGCAGATATGACTGGTGTGGAGATAGAGCACGTTCAAAGCATTGCTGGAGCGGATTTTACTATGGTTCAGGGATTAAGTCAGGAGACAAGGGCTAAACTTCGCACTCGTCCTTTTGCAGAATTAGATGTTTGGAATGCTTATACCCGTAGAACTACCCGCGAGAGTTTGGAATAGAAATGAGATACTCCTAGTAGAAAAGCTGATTAATTTCCGGCGTTGCTGAATCAGGGGATGATTTCACTAAATTTTCAACGATTTCTCAATGGTTTCAAACCCACATTCCGCAGGTTAGTTAGCAAAGAAGATAATATTTACGACAGACAGCACCAAAAAACTGTAGAATCCAGCACGGCTGTTCACTGAGGTTGGAAATCTGTTTCAAAGAAGCCAACGTTAATAAATGAATTGACATGAAACATTGAAACACCCAACGTAAAGTAGGAGTGGCAGTTGGTTTAGCTAACTGATTTTGAATTGTTTGGGAGCCTCGTTTTAGAGATTGGCGTAATGCCCTGTGACCTAGGCTGTAAACTAGCAAACACAAACCCATAACCATTGCCAAAGCCGCCACTCTTTTCCTTGAATTTAGAAACACAGTGGAAGTAAAAAACAATGGGTGTTTGAGAAACCAAAAACCACGTTCTGTAGATTGTTGTGCCTTATATTCAGGTAAAACATCTTCGTTGCTAAGTTTGTCGGCATCAAGAACATTGGTGGCAAGAATAAACCTGCCAGCCTGTTCTGTGGCAATGGTAATTGGAGTTTCTTTGGGTACAATTTCGGCTTGAATATGGGAAATTAGGGTAGGTTGAGAATCATTGCGAGGTCTACCACGTCCCCGGTGTTGGCCATATTCAATAACTTCAATATTTGTAAGTTGATGAAATGGCAACTGACTCTCAAGTAATTTGGCTGGGTTGAATGGATCTTCGGCACATGCAAATTCCTGTTGACACAATTTTCGTAGTTGGTATTGTGCCTGGGTATATTTTTTGGTCAGACGTTTTTCCAGTTGTTTGAAGTCAGATTCTTTACGGGCTTCACTTTCTATCACTAGCCACCGTTGTCGCACACCACCATAAATAATCATTACAACAGCGGCCAATACGATATCTTGGGATTTAACTTTCTACAAATCTATCTGTCTTGAAAAGTTGCATTCTTGTTTCAAATTGGCATCATTTCTTTCCCCATACATTTTCTCCAGTTTTTTATCGATAATTCTTGTACTGAGACTGTAGTAACA
>CBZS010000138.1 GCA_000613065.1 Richelia intracellularis
CTTGACCAGCATTGGAATGGGGGGGGGGGCAAGCTTGTTGATGTTGAAGTCATGCTTTCCTGGGCTTCGAGTATGACTTGGAAAGGCTTATATCCTATCTTGAGTTTAAGTAAAACTGTTTACGAAAAAGGGATTTCTCTAACAAAGAAAGCTATGAAACAAGTCGAGTCTAGATTACAGCGAAATCCACTGTTGCCCAAATGGGATATATTGATTCAACCGCTTTTGCTGGTAATTTCTTTTTCAAAAATAACCTAAATCTTCTACTGCTTTACCTCCTTTAAGCAGAATTTTTAAGTCATCTAGCGTTTCTGAAGGCAGTTTTGAAACATTGGCAAGGGTACGTTTACGAACTTTTCCGTCCTCACGGTATGACTAGCGAAGCAGAACGGCTGGGGGAGAGTTTCTGTTAGGAATACGTTGTACATACATCAGTAGAATTATCTCATATTTCTCGACTAAAAATATTAAGTAAACCTTTTAGTACATGGGCACAGAGATTTTGTGTAAAAACCCTCAACCTTTGGAAGGTAAAAGCTTAAAGGTCTGTTTAGTACATATGCTTCGGGGGAACTTCAGATTAGACTAACCCGTTCAGTTCAGATAGACCCTTTGCGTCCTTAGTACACTACTTAACTTCTTTAATACTTAAATCTCCATTTTTGTGCCCCACGAGTGTTCCAGCAACAGGGGAAGTTCCCTAGTTGCGTCAACTTTTTTTGGCGATGCCCCTCCAGTACCCCGCCAAAGGGCGTTGGCGTAGCCTGCGCTTAGGCAGGAAGTACCCGTCGTTGCCGTTCGCACTTGACAATCAAGATATACTTCACAATTCTGTACAACAATCTGTAATTTTAACTACAAAATTAGATGCGCTTACCCTGCATATAGTTAGCCATAATGCGATGCATATCTAACTCTTTAAATAGATATGCGATCGCAACTGTTAACGCTTCTGTCATATACCCTTTTCCTTGCTCCTGCTCTGCCAAGCTATATCCTAAAGTACAAGAGCAAGAAACTCCACCGATAAAATTGTGAAAGTTAATTGTATCAATAATCTTATTGAGATTTATTTGAGGATAAATAAATAATTTCAATGATTTGTAATGGAAAAAAACTTGTAAATTTAGTTCCACTTGCTGATTCCAAAACTCTTCAGTAAAAAAGTCCTGATGCCATTGGGGATAAAAAGGAGTCAAATAATTCCTATTGTCTGTATAAAATTTGATAATTGCGGGAACATCTGTGTGCTTGCCTAGGGATAATAGTAGGCGAACACTAGTAATTGAAGGTATCTTTAATGTCATAAATATTTGCAATTTAATCAAATCTCAAGTGAAAAACACTGTTTATTAATTGCATACTTTTATCATCTATTTCCCATTTAATTTGAGTATATTTAATTATATTCTTTACAAGTAGACAAAAGTTAATAAGTGATAATTTTGTCTAAATCATAAAGATACTTAATAATTTTACCTGCACTGCCGATAAAATCTTGGTAAGCTATCTTGTGCATATCAATAGTACAAAAATGCAATTGTACAGGGAAAGATTCTATACAGAGAAACCTCCCCATCAAAATCTATAAGCTCAGAAAAATATGTCAGTAGGAATACGCTACGATTGGCAAATAGAAGAAATTCAGGCGATATACGATCTGCCATTGCTAGAGCTAGTTTATCAAGCTGCCAGTATTCATCGCCAATATCATAATCCAAAACAAATACAGGTTTGTAAGCTAATTTCCATTAAGACTGGTGCTTGCCCAGAAGATTGTAGTTACTGCGCTCAATCTGCTCGCTATAAGACTGAAGTAAAGCCCCAAGCACTGTTGGAAAAAGAAACTGTCTTGGATATTGCCCAACAAGCCAAAGCTAGCGGTGTTAGTCGCGTATGTATGGGTGCTGCTTGGCGAGAAGTAAGGGATAATACTCAATTTGACCAAGTTTTGGACATGGTTAAAGATGTAACTGATATGGGCTTAGAAGTATGTTGTACCTTGGGAATGCTCACTGATGCTCAAGCCAAAAAATTAGAAACCGCTGGGCTATATGCTTATAACCATAATTTAGATACCTCCCCGGACAACTATAGTACAATTATTACTACAAGAACCTATGGCGATCGCTTAAAAACAATTGATAATGTTCGTCAAACTAATGTCACTGTCTGTTCTGGCGGTATTTTAGGTTTGGGTGAAAGTGTGGCTGATAGAGTTTCAATGTTGCACACCCTAGCGAACTTACACCCCCATCCAGAATCTGTACCGATTAATATTCTTTCCCAAGTTAAAGGTACACCCCTAGAAAATCAGCCTGATGTGCCAATTTGGGATGTCGTGAGGATGATTGCCACTGCACGGATGATTATGCCTAGTTCTGATGTCCGTTTGAGTGCTGGAAGGGCAAGACTATCACAAATAGAACAAGCTTTTTGCTTTATGGCAGGGGCTAATTCTATCTTTTCTAGTGATGATGGCAAAATGTTAACTGTGACTACCCCATGCCCCGGATATGACAACGATCAACAATTGTTGAGCTTATTGGGCTTAGAAATGCGTCCTCCCTTCGTCCAGAAGAAAAAAGAAACTGTGATGGGATAGGATTATTGCCTTCTGGGGATAGAGTAAATGTCCATCCCCAAAAGTATTTGTGCTTACCCTTTTATCAGTTGAAGAAAGCAGAAATAATCTCGTGCCAGGGTTTTATCTTGGAACATGTGATACCAATTGATGAAAATCCCTATACATACAGCACTTTTCATATACGCGAGGTACAACTCATAATAGACTTGGGATCTGCTGTATGATTGGTCTTTAAATTTTCCCCTGCTTTCTTCTCTGAAGCAACTTACACCCCCACAGGAACCGAGCGCAATAATCTTTCAATTACCGTAGTTCCCCTACGTCCAGAAATAGGTATGAGACGATGGGCAAGAACATAGGAAGCTAAAAACTTAATATCATCGTGGAGAACATAGTCCCTTCCTTCCAGAAAAGCCCTAGCTTGAGCGGCTTTTTGTAAGGCTAGAGTACCCCTTGGACTTACACCCAGGGAAATTTCTTCATCTTGCCTGGTATTTCTAACTAAATCTAAAATATATTCCTGTATATCAACTTCTACCCTTACCTGGGTACACATTTGCTGCAATTCTTGTAATTCTGCCAAAGTAAGGCAAGGGCATACTTGTTCTACAGTTTTCCCTAATTGCAGACGTTGTAACATTTGCATCTCTTCTTCCTCGGAAGGGTAACCCAAGCTGAAGCACAGCATGAATCGATCCATTTGGGCTTCAGGTAGAGGAAATGTTCCTTGGTACTCAACGGGATTTTGGGTAGCAATAACGAAGAAAGGAGTAGGAACAGCGCGGGAAAATCCATCTACTGTAACTTGATGCTCCGCCATTACTTCTAGCAAAGCTGACTGGCTACGGGGGGTAGCACGGTTAATTTCGTCAGTCAGTAAAACATTAGCAAATACCGGTCCAGGGAGGAAAGTGAATTCTCCGCTTTGGGGATTCCATATATTTGTACCAGTGACATCACTGGGGAGTAAATCTGGAGTGCATTGTAATCTTTGAAACTTACCATCAATAGAACGAGCCAGGGATTTTGCCAGTAAGGTTTTACCAACCCCTGGCACATCTTCCAGTAAAGCATGACCGCCAGCTAATAGGGCAACTAAGACTAATTGTATTGCCTCTTCTTTTCCAACAATGGCTACAGCTAGATTCTTTTTTAGATCATGAATTTTTTCTCTCATGCACTCCTCGTAGGAAATGGGGTAACAGGTGTGATGGAGGCAGGAAACATTATCTAATTGGATGTTTCACTATCACCTTACTAGTTTTTAGTCTTCCCATTTTGAGGTTAAATTAACACCCATGGTGAAAAAAATTGCGGGCTGTGTCGCAGTCACACCGAATTTGGTTCGTTAAAGCTGCAAGGGATTCAAATTTTTGTTCCGATCGCAAAAATTTTTCCATTTTTATCACTAGTTTTTCCCCATACAAGTCTCCAGACCAATCTAGTAAGTGTACCTCTACTGATACTTGAGTACCATTTACTGTGGGACGAATACCTATGTTCATCACTCCCCAAGTATCACTTTTTAATACATCTTCTTTTTTTCTCAGAGTAGACACACTTACTGCATAAACTCCTTGCTTGGGCAAAAATTTATCTGGTGGTAAGTCTAAATTAGCGGTAGGGAAACCAAGAGTTCGACCTAACTTTTCTCCTTCTAGTATTGTCCCTACCAGGGTATATTTTCTTCCTAGTAATTGATTTGCCTTGGGGATATCTCCTTGATTCAGAGCTTCACGGATGAGGGTAGTACTAATTGGCGTATTTTTTCCATTACCTGCCAAAGGTACAATATGTACGGGGACACCATATCTAGCGGCAATTACTTGTAAATCCTCCGCAGTCCCAAGCCGACGGCAACCGAAGCGAAAATCTTTCCCTACACTAATTTGTACTGCCTTGAGTTGGCGAATGAGAATTTTCTCTACAAATTCCGTGGGGGTGACAGCAGATAATTCTTTGTCGAATGGTAATAGTACTAGCTGTTGCACCCCTAGCGATCGCAGTTGTTCAAGTTTTTCCTTTAGAGGGGTTAATAAGTCATGGGGTTGTCCGCTAAAAAATTGTCGGGGATGGGGATCAAATGTCACCACAGTAGAGTATGACTTATCTGTTATTTCCCCATATTGCTGTTGTAATATGGGTTGAATAACCTGTTGATGACCAAGATGGATGCCATCGAATTTTCCCAGGGCAATAGTTGTGGGAGTAAGAGCTAATTTGGTTGCATTGGCAACCCATAAGGAACACCCATTTGGAGACAGATTTTGCACGTCGATTCTGGGAATGTGATTTTTCAGAGCTGACAAGGTAATGGACAACAGGGTAGGGAAAAATTCCTGCACTTGCAGGAATTTTGTGTTTATTCTCAAATCCTATCAGGGAAGAGAATAAATCAATTATCGCTTGTAAAACTTAACCTGTACTCTGTTTATAACCCACATTCCGCAGGTGCGAGCGCAAAATGTTGTATTTTTGAAATATGAGTTTTTCAGAATCACAAATAAAAGTAGAAGATATCGTTCACTTAGGCATAATGGAAGGGATTATTGATGAAATGAGTTTGATTGATTTGTTCAACCAACTGCTTGGAACTCATCCCCAAGAAATAATCAGCTCCTACTTTTCCTTGGGTGTTTCAATGTTTCATGTCAATTCATTTATTAACGATCGCTTCTTTTAAACAGATTTCCAAGCTCAGTGAGGAGCGGTGCTGGATTCTACAGTTTTTTGGTGCTCCTTGTCGTAAATATTATCTTCTTTGCTAACTAACCTGCGGAATGTGGGTTATAATCTTCCCTAGACAGGGATAGGAAGCCGAGGCTTTAGTGGATCACATGACAATCCATCAGCCCCTCTATCACCAATCTAATCTAAAATGGACAATTACCCCGATAGTTACCATTAATCTCAGTCCTAACTAACAGGAAAAGATTCTGATAAGGGCACAGAAACCGGAACATCCAGTACTAATCCTTCCCTAGCCATTATTACACTGGGAAATTCTGCTGCCGCTTCTTCTCCCACTGCATCCAAAAAGTCATCATTATGGCCAGGATCGTGGTGAAAAATTACCAAAGTCTTGACCTTTGAAGCTTTAGCTACTTTGACTGCTTCTTGCCATGTTGAATGTCCCCAACCAATTTTAGGTGATGTTGGTGAGTTGTACTCTTTATCAGTATAAGTTGAATCATAAATCAAAATATCAGCATCCCTAGCTAACCACAAAACATTTTGATCTAATCTGTCAGGAAAATGTTCCGTATCTGTTATGTATGTAGTTGCTCCCCCATGCCAGTTAATTCTGTATCCTACAGCTTCACCGGGATGGTTAAGGGGTGCTGTTTCTACTGTGATATCGTTGATGTGGATGGAATTTCCTGGTTTTACATCATAAAAATTCAACTTCGACTGCATGATTTGTAAAGGTACAGGGAAATTGGGGTGCAACATCTGGTCATTCAGACGTTGTTCTATGGTAGAACCATCTGGAGCGATCGCACCATAAATGTGGATTGTATTCCCCTTGACAAAACCAGGAGTAAAGAAAGGAAACCCCTGCATATGATCCCAATGGGAATGGGTAAAAAATAAATGAGCCTCTATGGGCATTTTTGGCAATAGATGTTGCCCCAAAACGTGTAAACCTGTACCACCATCAAAAATTAACCTTGTGCCACCCACTCCCATCTCTACGCAAGGGGTGTTACCACCATAACGAACGGTACTTGTCCCTGGACAGGGGATGCTACCGCGCACCCCCCAAAATTGAACTTGAAATTGTTTCTCCATATTTATGATTTATTTTTTTTATGGTGAATGACAAAAACTTCTACATTTTTATGAATGGATACGTGTATAGGTTATCTAGTTTTTAATATACTGAGACCAATTTTTGATGAAGCTGCATATAAATATATTTTATATATAAGGCTTTCAGCCCATTTAATTCTGTGCACATTCACACAATAATGGCAGGAGGCATGCAAGGTAAAAAAAATACTAGTATAAATATCAGGAAATCAAAAAATAATGGAAAAGTCTTGATTCTCCTTATAACTAAAGTCACACCCACTCGTAATAATATGTATAAAAACGGCCAAGGGTTGAAAATGATGAAATTTTGATACTATTTATTTAAAACACTAGACCTCCAAAGTTAGGGACGAATGTTCCTAATACTGATGATTTGACATAGGGTTACTACTTTATAACTTAAGTTTTCCCATTATGCATTACGCATAAGTATAAACACTGGGTTGATAGAATTTAAAATTACTTAAGCTGTAAATTCCACTCACTTAATTGATTCAGTCCACCACCATAGGTCAGATTGTATTGTAGAGGAGTAATACTGATATAGTTGTCACGAACTACATTGACATCGATGGGTACATTTGTAGGAATATGTAAATCTTGAGGGGGTTCCACATCTTCTAAAACCTCTCCTGCAAGCCAGTAATAGGTTTTCCCTCGCGGATCTACCCGTTTGTCAAATATATCCACATAGCGACGTACTCCTTGCCGAGTAATGGTAGCACCAGCAATATCGGTCCATGGTACAGGCGGGATGTTGACATTGAGTAGCATCAATTCCGGTAGTGGTTGGGATTTGATTTGCTCGAGTAAAATTTTGGCAAAGTTTGCAGATGCTTGAAACTCTTTGCTGGTGTGGCTGGTAAGACTGAAGGCAATACTAGGAATACCTTCAATAATTCCTTCCATGGCAGCAGAAACTGTTCCAGAATAAAGGACTTCTGTTCCGAGGTTAGCACCTTGATTGATCCCAGATAATACCAAATCTGGGGGTGAATCTAACAAAGCCCACAAAGCCAATTTGACGCAATCAGAAGGTGTACCGGAACAAGCCCAAGCCTTGATACTGGGGTGAAAGATGGAATCAATTATTTCTGCTCTGATTGGTTGATGTATAGTTAAACCATGTCCAGTAGCAGAACGTTCCCGATCTGGACAAACTACAGTGACATCATGACCTGCTTGTGCCAAGGTATCAGCTAGAGTACGAATTCCCAAAGCAGAAATTCCATCATCGTTACTAAGAAGTAATTTCATGTGTTAGCAATCAAATAATTTTGTGGGTTTGAGATTTTGCCAAAAGTTAGCAGTAATTACACTTAGAGCTTGGTATTTTTCAAAACCTTTTAGTATGGCTTTTGGATTTTGTATTGACTCCTTATAGTCAAGGATAATGCTGGTAAATTAGTGATGAATTATACACCTTACTTCAAAGCGCCTCCCTCATTTCAAGTCTCTAGCTCAGACTCATGCATTAATCCCTAACTCTCTTACTAATAAAGAAGCAAAGAGCAATAAATTAGAGCTAAATCATCTATTTCCCAACACTATCATTTATTGGAGGTTTATAGCATTAAGGGGTTTTGGCTGATTACAAACTCGCATGATAACAAGCGATCGCATCATCAAATCATCAAAAAATCTGGCGTTGCTGAATCCGGGGATGATTTCATTAAATTTTCAACGATTTCTCAATGGTTTCAAACGCTAATTCATCCCGCACTTATGCAACGCCACAAATATCACCAGTATAATTCAACATAGAAAATTGTAACGTTCATGTAACTTTTTAAAATATTGCCCAACAGATATCTCGCAGTTTCTCAATAATATTTTGGTGCAAGATGTTAATGGAGGTATTATATTTATCTTTGCAATAATGGTAGTAAAAAAAAGTTCGATTGCAGCCTTTAGACTCTAAACTGGTAAAAAAGGCTTTTTCCCTCTTTTTATTGATAACTAATAACTGATAACTGCAATGACGAATCCGCCCAACAGCTTGGAGGCTCAACTGTTAGCACTGCAACAAGAAGGAGAAACAGCAATCTCCGCCGCCAATACCCTGGAAAGCCTAGAAGAACTGCGAGTAAGCTATTTGGGCAAAAAAGGGAAAATGGGCGGTGTGCTGCGGAGTATGGGGCAACTGAGTGCAGAAGAAAGACCAAAGATTGGGGTGATCGCTAATACAGTTAAGGAAGCTCTACAATCCGGTTTAGATAAGCAACGTCAAGCCCTAGAAGCAGCCAAAATACAAGCACAAATAGAAGCAGAAACCCTTGATGTTACTATGCCAGGGATTTATCGTTCCCAAGGAAAAGTCCATCCGATTAATGGGATCATTGATAAGGCTTTGGATATTTTCGTGGGCATGGGTTACACGGTAGCTGCCGGTCCAGAAATGGAAACGGACTACTATAATTTTGAAGCTCTTAATACCGCCCCAGACCATCCTGCTCGGGATATGCAGGATACTTTCTATTTGCCTGATGGAAATCTACTCAGGACACATACTTCATCGGTACAAATTCGTTACATGGAGACTGAAGAGCCTCCGATTCGAGTTATAGCTCCAGGGCGGGTGTATCGGAGAGACACTGTTGATGCTACCCATGCTGCGGTTTTTCACCAGTTGGAACTATTGGCTGTGGATGAAGGGTTAACTTTCAGCGATCTCAAAGGTACGATTAAGGTATTTTTACAAGCAATGTTTGGGGATTTGCCCATCCGTTTCCGTGCGAGTTATTTCCCCTTTACCGAACCTTCTGCTGAGGTTGATTTGCAATGGAATGGGCGTTGGTTGGAGGTGATGGGCTGTGGTATGGTCGATCCTAATGTGTTAAAAGCTGTAGGCTACGAGCCGGAAGTTTATACTGGCTTTGCAGCTGGTTTTGGTGTGGAACGCTTTGCTATGGTATTGCACCAATTGGATGATATTCGCCGGGTTTATGCCAGCGATTTACGGTTTTTAAGGCAGTTTTGAAAATTGCAGATGCCCTAGCTCCCCTAACTTTTGGGAAAAGTAGGGGAGCTCAATTTTGCAGTGTTCGCAATGTCCGCAACACCAATTTTCTCCTTGATTGCCAAACCCAAAGACGTTTAGTAGGAATTGCCAGCGACATTGTTTAGTATGCAAATATTTATACACCACATCTCGTACTTAAAAATGTAGTAAAATGATATACATATTTGTTTTCGAGTAAAAGGAAATAATAATACATAAAAGGTTCAGTAAATTAGCCTTTAGAAATAAACCTGCGCTCCGGAAGTAGTCTCACTTGGATTGCTTAGAAAAAATTGATTACAAGCTTTTGATAAAACTAAATAGATATTGGTTCAATCCAAGTGAGACAATCAGAAATAAAGAAATTAAAAATATCGACCACTTAGGAATAGTAGCAACGCCTAAAAGAGAAATAACATCACGATTTGCAAGATGTTTCAAAGATTACCGAGACCCCAATCAAGTTTTATATCCAGTTCATAACTGAATTGCACAAAGGATATATATATGTCTTAATCATGGGGTATGAAGACATAAATGACCATGAAATTCTACGTCACGATCCAATATTGGTACTTGCGCTAGGAAAGGTTATTAACTCAGAACAAGAATTAACGACTTTGGCGGGGAAAAGCACCTTGAATCGTCTCGAACATTGTCCAGAAGACGTATCTTCAAGAAAAAATAGTCGGTATCATCGTATTGACTATGATGCTAAGGCGATAGAAACACTTTTAGTTGAGCTCTTTTTAGAATCTTATCATCAGCCACAGCGACAGATAATAATAGATTTAGATCTGAAGCATGATTTAGTTCATGGTCATCAAGAAAAAACATTCTTTAATCCGTATTACAAAGGATATTGTTATGCTCCCCTTTATATTTTTTGTGGTAAACATTTTCTTGCTGCAAAACTTCGTGCATCCAACTTAGACCCGGCAGCATGGGGGTTAGAAGAATTACAAATTGGATTAATAAGTAATAGCGCTCTCTGATTTGAAATAACTGTCCTGCTGGGTTAATTTACTTGATTTAACCCAACAAGTTGGTGTCTCACATTTTATCACTATTTTGTTCTGATTTAAGTATATTTCAATTT
>CBZS010000139.1 GCA_000613065.1 Richelia intracellularis
TTAGCGTTTGAAACCATTGAGAAATCGTTGAAAATTTAGTGAAATCATCCCCTGATTCAGCAACGCCAAGTTTATGTATATAACAAAAAACGCAAGGGACACAGATAATTAATTTTAATTTGTATCTAAATCCACAATTTTCTTGCAAAATTTGCAAAATTACAATAATTGCTCAAATGACACAGTAAGGAGTAACTACAATATGCTGGCACAAGTCCTGGCGTTGGCAGTTGGAATTGGGAGTATATTAATATACCTGTTCGCTTTATTCTTTCCCGAGATA
>CBZS010000140.1 GCA_000613065.1 Richelia intracellularis
ACACACAATCTTGATCATCATCAATCAATAATTGTCGGACTTCTTGTACCAGTCCGCTTGTACCACCTTTATGCCATAATTGCTGACGACTGCGACTATAATAATGGGCTTGCCCTGTTTCAATGGTTTTGACTAAAGCTTCCTCATTCATGTAAGCATGCATTAGCACCTCACCAGTATTAATATCGGTTGTCACCACGGGAATCAACCCGTTACTATCAAATTTAGGAGCAAGTTGGAAACCTTCTTCCACCTGTTCTACAGAGATTCGGGGACTAAATAGTTGATTCATAACCAGAAGTGTTAATTTGGATAGAATTGGGCATGATAATCATTATTATTCAAAATTAGTCCAAATATTT
>CBZS010000141.1 GCA_000613065.1 Richelia intracellularis
GTGGATTTAGTAAAACCTATGCCGCAGAAGATGTAGATAGATTGAATGCTCCCTGTGTAATTAAACAATTTTTTCCCCAAGTGGAAGGAACGGGAGCTAGACTAAAAGCTGCAAAACTATTTAAGGAGGAAGCAGTTCACCTATACGAATTGGGTGAAAAACACTTGCAAATTCCCAAATTATTGGCTTATTTCCAGCAGGGCTTAAGCTTATGCTTGGTGCAAGAATTTATTCAGGGAAAGACTTTATTACAAGAACTCCTGACTCAATCCTTCAACGAAGCAGAAATTATTGAGACTCTCACTGATTTATGTTCAGTGCTGGAATTTGTCCATGCCCACAACGTCATCCATAGGGATATTAAACCAGAAAATATTATTCGTCGCCAGAGCGATCGCAAATTAGTCTTAATTGATTTTGGAGGAGCCAAACAATTAACCCAAACAAGTTTAGCAAGACAAGCCACAGCTATTTATACCATTGGTTATGCCCCGAGCGAACAAATGGCAGGTTTTGCCTGTCAAGCCAGCGATTTATATGCTTTGGGTGTGACTTGTGTCCGCATGATTACCAAAACCTTACCAGAACAAGATGGCTATGGACAAATTCACGATCGCCTCTATGACGCTATGAATGCTGAGTGGTTGTGGCGCAAAATTTTGTCTGAGAAGGGGATTAAAATTAGTGAAGGGTTAGGTAACATTCTCGATAAGTTGTTAAAGCATTTACCCAAAGACAGATATCAATCGGCAGTGGAAATATTAAAAGATCTACAAGACTTGGAAAAGACCTCTTACACTGCTTTACCCCAACCAGTACTGGAACCGGAAATTCTCTCAGAACCAAAGTCGGAGATAACCCCAGAAATAGAATTAATACCAGAAACTGAGATAGAAAAACCCCTCTCTACTCCATCCGGGCTGCAAATTTTTACCTATGATATGGTTAGAGTAGATAGTAATGGTAACGAAACAAGCCGCGATCATCGTAGTGCTAAATTCTTCAGTGAAGAATTGGGCAAGGATATGATCGTGAACATGGTATTGATTCCCGGTGGTACATTTACCATGGGATCACCCATTACTGAAGGAGATGCCGATGAGCGTCCCCAGCATCAAGTTTCAATAAAAACATTTTTTCTCAGTAAATTTCCCATTACTCAAACCCAATGGCGAGCCGTAGCAGCTTTACCCCCTGTAAAACAAAATTTAGATCCCAATCCATCCAAATTTAGGGGAGCAAATCGACCAGTAGAAAATATATCTTGGTATGATGCTAGGGAATTTTGTGCCAGACTTCAACAAAAAACAGGGAGAAATTATCGCCTACCCAGCGAAGCAGAGTGGGAATATGCTTGTCGTGCTGGTACTAATACACCATTTCACTTTGGCGAAACTATTACTAGCAAGTTAGTTAACTGCAACACTAAATATGAAAAACTTCGTCGCTATCGCAGCGAGAC
Organism: Richelia intracellularis; assembly: GCA_000613065.1. Classification (GTDB taxonomy): domain Bacteria; phylum Cyanobacteriota; class Cyanobacteriia; order Cyanobacteriales; family Nostocaceae; genus Richelia; species Richelia intracellularis_B. The sequence goes on from CBZS010000141.1 coordinate 1,463, forward strand.
TAGCACTGTAGGTAATTTCCAGGTTGCCAATGCTTTTGGATTGTATGATATGCATGGCTTAGTCTGGG
>CBZS010000142.1 GCA_000613065.1 Richelia intracellularis
TAAAGCTGCCATTGATACGAGCGCGTCTGATACTGTCGTAGATGATACTGAGGAGATAGAATCTACTACAAGACCAGCTACTACTGAAACTCCTTTAGAAGAGACTACTGAGGCTAAATCTACCGCTGAAATGGAAGTCACAACCTCAATACCAGAACAGCCTCCAGAAGGAGCACCAGAGGCAGTAGAAACCGAAACAGAAGCAATTCCATCTACTCCCCCATCTGTGGATGTAGAAGCCGTACAAACAGAAACTGAGTTACCAACCCCAGAAGTAACGAAAGAAGTTGTTTCAGATACGGAACCAGCTCCTTCTGAGTTGTCAACGGAAGAGAAACCACCCAGTGAACAGAAGAAATAAGGGTAAGTTGAGTACTTGCCTAGGCCGTGTGTTTTGATAGAATTTTCATGAATTTTATTCATGCATTTTTTGTACGATTTTCGAACCAAGGTTCTACCTTGGTAGATATATATGCTGAGGGGCTCCGCCTCGACTTGGAGGTAGAGCCTCATATGCTATGCGTCTTGCCAGAGTAAAGGAGCAAGTATCGTTAAATATTTTGTATTAATGTTTACCCTAGAAGAATGTTAACAGCCTAGACACTACCTACTTATACAATAATGCTTTTCGTTACCATATGTTCATACTGGCTATTAGTAAGTCCTAGTTTTCCAATGAGAAGAATACAAACATTCATAGGTGTCAACTGAAGCCAGAAATAACGAACTCTACAAAGCTCCTCGACTTCTTCAAGAAGTCGAGGAGCTAAATGCCAGTCAAGACTGATTTGGCATTACCATAAAGGAGTAGAAAACTGCTCACCTCGTAAATATCAATTATCTGGCTTGAAGACCTTGGCAGCAATCGCTGATAATCATATAACTTAGATCCTTATATTTCTCAAATTTTAGTACTGTGACAGAACCTGGAAGCTACAAAGATACGGTAAATCTCCCCCAGACTGATTTCAATATGCGGGCTAATGCTACTAAGCGAGAACCGGAAATCCAAAAATTTTGGGAAGATAATCAAATCTATCATCGCCTATCCCAAGAGAACCCAGGCGAAAATTTTATACTTCATGATGGACCACCATACGCAAATGGGACTCTCCACCTTGGTCATGCTTTAAATAAAATCCTTAAAGATATTATTAATCGTTACCAGTTATTAAGAGGACGCAAGGTTCGCTATGTTCCTGGTTGGGATTGTCATGGCTTACCTATAGAATTGAAAGTTTTACAAAATATGAAGTCCGCAGAAAGGCAAAAGCTCAATCCTTTGGGACTGCGAAAGAAGGCTAAGGAATTTGCCCTGAAGACGGTAGATGAACAACGGGAAAGTTTTCAGCGTTATGGTGTTTGGGGTGACTGGAAACACCCATATTTGACGCTGAAACCGGAGTATGAGGCTGCACAAATCGGTGTGTTTGGGCAGATGGTGTTAAAAGGTTATATCTACCGGGGTTTAAAGCCTGTGCACTGGAGTCCTAGTTCTCTAACTGCCTTAGCTGAAGCGGAGTTGGAATATCCAGAGGGACATACCTCTCGTAGTATTTATGCTGCTTTCCCTATAACGGCTTTGGGTGCTAGTGTGCCTCAGTTAAAGGAATATTTGCCAGATTTGGCTGTGGCTATCTGGACGACGACTCCTTGGACAATTCCCGGAAATTTGGCGGTAGCCATGAATCCGGAGTTAAATTATGCTGTGGTGGAAGCCAATGCAGAGGTACAGTCTTTTAAATACCTAATTGTTGCTGCTGATTTGGTGTCAAGTCTGACTGAGACTTTGGGATTAGAACTATCAATAAAAACCACATTTAAGGGGAAATATTTAGAACACTCAACTTACAAACATCCCCTATTTGAACGTGAAAGCCCAGTGGTTGTGGGTGGTGATTATATTACCACTGAGTCTGGTACTGGATTAGTACATACGGCTCCTGGTCACGGTCAAGAAGACTACATTGTCGGTCAGCGTTATGGTTTGCCAATTCTCTCTCCTGTGGATAATGCAGGTAAGTTTACAGAGGAAGCGGGACGGTTTGTTGGGTTAAATGTCCTGGTGGATGGTAATCAAGGAATAATTGATGCTTTGAGGGAAGTTGGTTCTTTGCTGAAAGAGGAATCATATGCTCACAAGTACCCCTATGATTGGCGGACGAAGAAACCCACAATTTTCCGGGCTACTGAACAGTGGTTTGCTTCGGTGGAGGGTTTCCGGGATGCTGCACTGAAGGCTATTTCTGGGGTCCAGTGGATTCCCGCCCAGGGCGAAAACCGCATTACTCCTATGGTTGCAGAGCGTTCGGATTGGTGTATTTCTCGTCAGCGTAGTTGGGGTGTGCCAATTCCGGTATTTTATGACGAGGAAAGTAATGAACCTCTGTTGAATGAGGAAACTATCAATCACGTCCAAGCAATTATTGCAGAAAAGGGTTCTGATGCTTGGTGGGAAATGTCTGTAGATGAATTGCTACCAGAAGCATACAGACACAATAGAAAATCTTACCGTAAAGGTACAGATACCATGGATGTATGGTTTGATTCAGGTTCTTCCTGGGCATCCGTAGTTAAACAACGTCCAGAATTAGGTTATCCCGCAGATATATATTTAGAAGGTTCGGATCAACATCGGGGGTGGTTCCAATCCAGTTTGCTTACCAGTGTGGCTGTAAATGGCATTGCACCCTATAAAACGGTGTTAACCCATGGTTTTACCTTGGATGAACAAGGACGAAAGCAGAGTAAATCCTTGGGGAATATTGTTGATCCCAGAGTAGTAATTAAAGGTGGAAACAATCAAAAACAAGAACCTCCCTATGGTGCTGATGTATTGCGTTTGTGGGTGTCTTCGGTGGATTACACCTCAGATGTACCTCTGGGTAAAAACATCCTTAAACAAATGGCGGATGTACGGCAAAAAATCCGTAATACAGCCCGGTTCTTGTTGGGTAATTTACATGATTTTGACCCTGCAAAGGATGCAGTTCCATTTGAAAAGTTACCAGAATTGGATAAATATATGTTGCATCGAATGACGGAAGTCTTCAGGGATGTGACAAAAGCTTTTGATAATTACCAATTCTTCCGTTTCTTCCAAACTGTGCAGAATTTCTGCGTGGTGGATTTGTCTAATTTCTACTTAGATGCTGCGAAAGACAGATTGTACATCAGTGCAGCAGATAGTTTACGTCGTCGCGGCTGTCAAACAGTATTGCAGATTGCTTTGGAAAACTTAGCAAGGGCGATCGCACCTGTATTATGTCACATGGCGGAAGATATTTGGCAATTTTTACCCTATGAAACCCCTTGCCAATCAGTGTTTGAAGCGGGTTGGGTACAGGTAGATGACAAATGGTATAACCCTGAATTAGCTGCTTTCTGGGGTAAAATCCGGGATATCCGCACCGATGTGAATAAGGTGCTAGAGCAAGCAAGGATAGACAAACAGATTGGTTCTTCCCTAGAAGCAAAAATTTTACTTCATGTATCTGATGAGAAATTCAGTTCTGCTGTAAAACCAATGCTAAATAGTAGCAATGGTGTGGATGAATTGCGCTATCTATTTATTACTTCCCAGGTCGAACTTTTAGATACACCTGCAAGGCTGGAAGAGTTGAAATACACCTTACAGTCTGATGCTTGGGGAATTGGAGTAGTGGATGCAGAAGGGAAAAAATGCGACCGCTGTTGGAATTACTCCACCCATGTAGGAGAGTCTTCAGAACATCCCCTATTGTGTGAAAGGTGCGTTGATGCTTTAGCAGGAGAGTTTTAGCTTTGACATAAATCTAAGGGTTTAGCATTGCTAAACCCTTACAAAGTACTCTATTGTTGTGAATATTAATTTAAGATGTAGATAAAGCGATCGCAAAACAAAAAAGTAATAAACACAACAATAATAAGAAACTCTGGTACTGTCGTATCCAATGACCTAAAGTAACAGGAAAACTTTTTGCTTGAGCTTGTTGTTGTAATTGTAATTCTCGCTGGGCAAAACTTTCGTAGAGAGTACACTCTTGAGCATAGGGATATTTTGGAAAGTTACAGCTATCATCAACATGATAAGTACAGCTATCGCAGAGATATTCTTCCCCTTGGGCTCTATGTAAAGGTATACCTGGGTGTCCATATGCTTTTAACGGAGTCAGACAGTAAGGACAGTTCAAATCCTGGGAGTTTACCGGTTGATAACAACGAGGACAGGTTGCAATATCCAAAGCCAAAATACTCGTAATTTAATTATGGGACAATCTTAGCATTACCCTATCTAGAAAATAGGGTAAAGGTTAAAGGGGAAGAGAAAGAGATGTTAGTGTAACCTGATGAAATGTAGCCCATAATACAAACCCACAAAAGCAAGCTGGAGAGAAAAATAGAACTCATTTATTGGAAATAGCGCATTTCAGCTTCTAATTGTTTAATCAAATTCAAATCACCTTTAGTTATTGCCACCTGTAAACGATGTTCAAGAGTTATTTGAATATTTCGCTGATGGGCAGCCCGCGTCTGAGTATACTTTAAACACCTAAAACTTGCTTTTTTTTTATCTCTGAAACTCGAGAGTCAATAAGCTGTTTAACTTCTTCTGCTTATCAGTATTAGCGGTAGCAATGCAGTTAGAGATTGCTGCCTTAAAATCTGCAAAAAAAATTGCATAGTACTTAGGGTATAAACATTCATTTCTAATAAATTTCCAAAATATTTCAATCCAATTTCATTGTGGAG
>CBZS010000143.1 GCA_000613065.1 Richelia intracellularis
ATTATTTCAGGAAAATGTACTAGCATCGATGTATCAAATCGTGCTCTCTTAATATAAGATGACATTCCTATAAAGTACTGTAGATAAGGGTTATCTTTTATTTGTTCTACTGTTTCCGTATAGTTTATCCCCAATTTATATTTGATTATTAATTCAGCTAATGCCATGCGAAATGACTTTGCTGGTGCGCCCATTTCTTCGGAGAAAAGGCTCGCATATTCATCTTCAAATTCTTGCCAGGGTATCAAATCAGCCATCATTACCCACCTCTTTTCACAAGACAACTTCCCCTGAAATGGCAGAAGTCACTTTGATGCTGAAATTTGAGTTTGCTCTGATTTACTGTACATAGGTACTAATAACACCTGTATTGTTACTGGTATTGTTATGCATGGGTTTTGTGCTATTTTCTCCTTTTTTCTTGCATCTAAATATATTTCTCTGGTCTGATATTCCCACAGCAACTACTTTTTCTCTTTTTTCAGCAAACCCTAATTAACCCAAATCCTCTAAAAAAGTACCAAATACCTGCTCTGTTCAAAACTATGAATTTCAGAGTAAACGCAGTTTATTATTAATTTGTAAAAAGCTTTAACAAAAAGTTTTTATGTTTTCTGCTTCCTTACTTATGTTTTCTAAGTATGGGACAGTGGGGACGGTATACGAGTGAAGGTACTCCCTGACGGACTTGCCTTGAGTGTATCGCCCTTTCAGGGATCTAAGGAAGCCGTAGTGTACCCCCCAGGACTTAGATGAAAAGAAATCTCCTCAGGAATGTCTTATTGCACTAGCAGCACAAGTCAATAGAGGCTCAAAGCTATACAAAATCATACTTTTTGCTTCCGTATAGCAACACTAATTACGTGACCATAAGGGAATAAGGGGACGATTTTCTAGCTGCTTGCACAGTCTTAGTTCCGTCCCTGTACGATTCCATTCTACTTGGTCGAAAATTTGATGGAGGATACACAAACCCCTACCGCTTTCTGATTCATCTGGAGGCAGGTATTCTGTGGGATTGGTATCGCAGCTACAGGCAGGATGGAAACCCCTACCTTGGTCTGAAATGATCCACCAATAACTGTCATCAATTAAAGAAAAGCGAACTATGACCGTTTTTCCAGGATCTAGGTTATTACCATGCTTGGCTGCGTTAACTAAGGCTTCTTGAAGTCCTAAACGCAGTTCTGCTTGCATTTTTATAGGAATATCCGCCAGGAGTAAATCTAAAATTGGACAGAGATACAATGTGGAGGCAAAACTAATGGTGCCCCAGTTGCGTCCTACTGGACGAAGTGAAATTGTAATCACAAGAGAAACCCCATAGCTTTCAGAGTTAGTTAGACATCAGTTTGGTGTCACTCACACGCTGATTGTTGTTAGGTGATGGTGTTATCTACAAACTTGCGTCTGGAGAACTAAATTTTGAAAATGCTAGGGAGCATTGACTTTTAAATGATATTGAATGGTTGTTTTGATAAATAATAATATTCACAATAATTAAAAAGCCGCCATCAATTAATCAAGATGCTTTCTAGTTTTTTAGAGTTTTACCTCCTGTTGTGTGTATTGATTTGCAATTTCAACAACCTTGTTCATATCTTTAAGAGTCTATGCAACTTTAAAGTTTTTGCAAAAAAGAATTATACTTTTTACCCAATCCGATTCTAGCATTTTCACTATGCATTACACTACAAATTGAAAAGATGACTGGAGACTTCAATTTAAGTATGTTTACCAGTAGACGACAATGACATAAATGCGGCGACTTCTACATGGGATGTTTGGGGAAAGAAGTCAGCAGGTTGTACGCGCTTGAGATTATACATTCCGTTGTCACACAGTAATTTGAGGTCACGGGCAAAGGTAGAAGCTTTGCAACTAACGTAGACTATATGGTTAGGTCTTGATTGACGTAGGCTATCAATTACAGCGCGTTCGCATCCTTTACGGGGTGGATCAAGTAATACAATATCTGGTTGGAGATGCATTTGGGGTAGTATTTTTTCCACTGCCCCCACCTGAAAGCTGACGTTTTCAATGCCATTGTGTTGGGCATTAAAAGTTGCTTGGGCTACTGCGGAACCTTGTACTTCTAGACCGATAACTTGGCGTACTTGTTTCGCTAAGGGTAAAGTTAATGTACCGATACCACAATAGGCATCGATTACTATCTCATCTCCTGTTAACTTCAGTTCAGATTTAATCACCTCCAATAGGGCTTCGGCAGTTTCTGTGTAAACTTGGAAAAAAGTGTCACCCCTGATTTGGAACTCTAAGCCAGCAAACTTTTCTGTAAGGTATGGAATTCCAGCAATACAGTGGGTTTCTTTGCCAAAAATAGTATTAGTGCGATCGTTATTCAGGTTTAACATCACTCCAACTAGTGGGGGATAGTGGTCTAACCACCCTTGCGCTAATTCTTTAATGCCTGGTAACATACGCTGATTTACGACTAAGGTCAATAAAATCTCTCCTGTACGACGACCAATACGTAAACTGAGGTGGCGAATATGTCCTTGATGTCGTTTTTCATCGTACACTTGCCAACCTGATGATTGTATATCTTGTTTAATTTCTGTCAAAAAGGGATTTAAGCGGGAATCCTGTACTGGACACTGATTTAAATTAATTAATTTATGACTACCTTTTTGGTAATATCCGGCTTGTATAGTACCTGTTGTTGATAAAGCAAGGGGATAGGTAACTTTATTTCGGTAGTCCAAAGGGGATGGCGCAGGTAAGACTGGATCTACAGATATTTGCTGAAAACCACCAATCCTTTCTAATGCTTGTACAACTTGATTATGCTTTGCTTGTAATTGATAATCGTAATTGATATGTTGCCACTGAC
>CBZS010000144.1 GCA_000613065.1 Richelia intracellularis
CCCAACCAAAACCATCTTGACTGGTGGCTTGGTGCATCGCTGCTAATTTGCGTCCCATTTCTACTGATGACTGACTTTTGCCTCCTCCCATTTCCAACCATTCCATAATTATGTAGCAATAATTACCGACTGAGCCCGTACATAGAGGTTGGGGGACGCGAATCGTCTTTGTATCAAACATTTGTTGTAAACCTAAAGCTTCTGCTTCAAACATGGCGATTTGAGAACCTTGATTAAGTTTGACAAAGTAAGTCTGTTTGCCATTAGATACGGCGTAAGCTTGGTTAATACATCCACCACCCACCGAACGCCTTTGTTCGGATTGAAATTGGTTGGCAGTTACCCGACTAATATGAGCATCAATGTCAGTCCACATGGTTCAAAGTGATATTTTCCCTAGGATTCATTTTTGCAGATTATGATAAATCGCAATTCTTCGAGCCCCCAATCTACCCCAGAAGGTAACACCGTCAGTATTTATGATGCAGAGACATCGTTTCAAGTTATAGAAGATGCAATTTTGGGTTTATGGAAGGTTGTCAATAATTTAACTACCATTACACCTCCTAAATGTGATCGCTATCGGGTGACTATTTTTGGCTCAGCAAGGCTAAAACCAGAACATGATGTTTACCTAGGAGTACGCAATCTTGCTAGGGAACTAACCGCCATGGGGTGTGATATAGTTACGGGAGGAGGGCCAGGATTAATGCAAGCGGCTAACGAAGGAAGTGTAATTGCCGATCCTGCTGACCAAACTAAATCCATCGGTATTCGTGTCAATTTTGATTTTGAGCAACGGGCAAATCCCTTTGTGGAAAAGGTTTATCAACACCAAACCTTTTTTACTAGGTTACATCACTTTGTTTTACTGTCTAACGCTTTTGTTGTCGTTCCAGGAGGTATTGGCACAGGGTTAGAGGCATTAATGATTTGGCAGCTATTGCAAGTACGTCAATTGCACGATAAACCCTTGATTATGGTTGGGCATATGTGGTCAGATTTTCGCAAGTGGGCACAAGAATACATGGTAAACACTGAAAACCCCATGGCAAGTGCTGCTGACATGGAAATACCCCATTGTGTGGATACCTTTGCTGAAGGGATCGCATTATTAGGAGAGTATCACGGGAAATGGATGGAGGGCTGTGATATTTAGGAGGGAAAGAGAACAGGAAAAGATCCCCTTTAGACCTGCCAAAACTGCTTGTAGAATTACTACTCTACGGTCTGCTGAATACAATTACAATTCTTATCATGTAAGTCTTTTAGGGGATTATTGAAAAATAAAGTGCAAGAAAATAGGGGAACTTCAGCTTAAAAAGCTTGCACACGCAAACTTTGGAACCACAAAAAACCATTCTGAATCCGGCTAAAACCCTTTTCCTTTGCCCTTCCCATCCAAGGACTTTTTCGGCAAACCATACTCTATAAGTATAAGGATTTCAGAATAAGTATAAGGATTTCAGAGGGCGGAATTGAAACATAGCGAATCTCGGTAATAGGACCGAAAAATTACAAGTAGCTGATGAAAAAAACCTACTTTCAACCGTCAACTGACAACTTTTTTAGGTTTCATTACCACCACTCCATAAGCATCTGGGGACAAATACCTCTGTGCAGCTTGGATTAAAGCACTGGTTTGGCGATGAATATGTAAAGGATAATCAAAAGCTGGTTAGAAATCTCCTATTAATTATTGATAATAGGCATACAATTTGGCACGACTACTAGGTTTCTCGTTACCGAAAATAAATTTATTTATCACCCTAGTACGAGTACATTCAATTTCTGACTCTTGCACGATCTGTGTGTGTAACTTGCGGATATGATTAGCGTTCGCATCTTCTACCACATAAATATCTTCCACTTTACACTGGGCGGAAATATAAAATGTCTGCTGGAGACGATTTGTCATATTACTAACAGAAATATGGTAAGACCAATTGAATATGAAGCTGCATATAATAGAGCCAAGCAAACTTGATCGGTTTAAATAGTCATGAGCCGCCCATTTAAGATTGAGAACACGCAGAGCAAAGAGGAAGTAAAAAAACTGCTACAGACAGCCAGGTTGGGAAACCAGAAAGAAAAACTACAGATATTGTGGTGGCTCAATGCCGAGTTGACAAGTAAAGGAGCAGCAATAAATCGGTAAACCCTTGGCTACAGATACTTCAACAGTGACAAGATGGTTGCAGAAGTATAGAACTGGTGGTCTGTCTGGCTTATTACAAATCAACAAAGCGGCAGGAGCAAAACGAAAATCAATGATGATGCGATCCCAGTACTCATACAGTAGTTAAAAACAGGAAAAGGGTTTAGTAGCTATGGTGGGATAGTAGAATGGTTGAAAAAAGAGCATGGACTTGATATTGAGTATGGAACGGTTTATGGATTGGTTCTATATCCATTGGGAGCAAAACTAAAAGTACCACGTCCTCAAAGCTACAAACAGGATGAAAAGCTGGTATCTGAATTAAAAAAGAACTCGGTATGATTCTCAATTGTCTAGAAAAACATCTAGCACAGGGGAAGTGCGTTCATTATTTGTGTCAGGATGAAACTAGGGTTGGATTGAAAACCCTCACAGGAAAAGTGATTACTGCTTCTGGAGTAAAGCCAACTGTTGACGTTAAATGGGAAAGGGTAAATTTTTGGATTTATGGTGCAATTGAACCATTAACAGGAAAACATTTCCAACAGGAGTACCCCAAACTCAACGGTGACTGTTTGCAACCCACGTTTCGCAGGTGCGAACGCAGCTGTGGAACATGGGGTATAAGTATTTTATTCAAACTTAAAAGAGATCTCCAAGCGGATAATTTCAGACCTGAATAATTTCTATATAATCCATGTTGGAATGAATATGGTAGTGCAGTAGAACATGTGTTTACAGCCTTAGATAATCAATAGTTCCAAGTTACTGACTGTTTTTCTGGAAGGGAGGCGGTTATCAAAATTTTTGAGGGAGAAAGCTATGTGCTCGCTAATTCAATAAAGCCGAGTTACGAAGATATGAGAAAAATGCTTGTTCGTTCAGGATGGGAGCCTCTGGAATCACAATGAGATTCTAAGAAACAACTTCACATATATCTTGCCCGTAGAGTTACTCAGTGTTAATAATGTATTTATTTCAGTGCTCATGATTGCTGAGTTTGGTTTAATCAGGTTAAATTAGTTGTTTGAGACTCTGTGCCCTTATAGGGTGCAGATTTTTCATTCATCCTTTCTACAGCAAATTATTAGGGTACGACTCTTTTGGTAGTAGCGGTTCCCATATAAGAATAATAAATGACAAGTCAACCAGAGTAGTATTGACAGCCAAAAATGTACTTGATGGAATTGGCTTGTAAAAAGTAAAAAAACAGCAATAGTTCCACACCCTATGCAAGGAGCTACATCAAATCAAGGTATGTTTTGGTCACAAGCACGAGAACTATTTGAACAGATAGTTAGTTGGTTAGACTCAGACAGCATTTGTGGGTTAGAACACTCCCAGATACAGAGTAAGTTACTTGAGAATGGATACGAATTATTGAAACGGTTGTTACAAACAAAGATATTTTGCTCAACGCAGTCAAGATAAAATAGAGGGAGAGTGTGCAGGCACAGACTCAGTAAACAGAACACACAAGAAAAAATTGTCGCGGAATGTGACCACATTATTTGGCACAGTAATCGCCAATAGAATCGGTTATGGAGGAACAAAGATAAATATGCTATTTCCTTTGGATGGGGAGTTTAATCTACCAGCACAGCAATATTCTCTCTCATGGACTAAGACAGGGATATTATCCATGTGATTGAGTATTTGTGGAAAGCTGCATTTGTGTTTTATTCTCAGACTTCAACACAGGCATAAGCTTGGGAGAGCAAACGTTTACAGCTTATCCTTGAAGGTAAATCAAGTTCAGTTGCCCTAGGTATGGGCCGGAGTGCGACTTTACCCAAACTCACCCCCCAAGAACCTAAACCCGTGGATACCTGTGCTAGATTTTTTCTTAACAATGCCAAATACCTCAAATATGACGATTGATTACTTAAAAGCTGGATTCCCCATCGCCAGGGGGGTCATTGAGGGTGCTTGTCGCCACTTGATTAAAGACAAGATGGATATGACTGAGGCTAGATGGACCATCAGGGGTGCTGAGGCTGTTTTACCCCTGGGTTCTTTATACATCAGTGCCGATTGGGATGAGTATTGGCAGTTTCATTTACAACAAGAACATAAACGCAATCACCTGGCTTTCTACTCTAGTGGTATTCCTTTGCTCAAACAAGTTCTCAAAGGTCGTTGTTCTACTACCCTTCCACCTCTTCCAATACCTGTCTAAGTTCGACTCACCGTCTTACAAAAAGAGTCGCACCCAAATTATTTCTGGGGAAAAACTTTAATTTTATTCTTTGCGACCGCTAAATTAACTCTTGTCCCTACAGGCAAAACAGTATCCAACATTGTTCTCGCATGTAATTCTTTCCCTGAAGGAGTCTGCAAAGAATATTGATATTCTCTCCCTAAAAAACGTCGAGTACGCACCACTACCTTGGCATCATTGGCAGGTTCTAAAATCACGTCCTCTTGACGAATCATCAATTCACCACCGTCATGACTGCCCGTTTCTACTTCAAAAGAACCAACCTCTGTTGACCACATATTACCTTGACGGCAAGCTGGTACGAAATTAGCTTGAGTCACAAATGCTGCCACAAATCGAGATGCAGGGTGGGTATAAATTTCTTCCGGTGTGCCTAATTGTTCTAAGTTTCCTTGGCGCATGACCCCCACAAGATCGGATATTACCAGAGCTTCTTCCTGGTCATGGGTCACAAAAATTGCCGAAATACCTGCAGCTTTGAGAATATCCCGAATTTCTTCCCGCAGTTGCAACCGTACTTGAATATCAAGATTACTCAAAGGCTCATCTAGTAACATTAACTTGGGTTGAGGGACAAGAGCCCGTGCCAGGGCAACCCGTTGCTGCTGTCCCCCGGAAAGTTCGTATGGGTAGCGTTGTTCTAAACCTTGTAATTGCACCAATGCCAGAACTTCAGATACACGTTTTTCTACTATATTTTTTGGTTGTTTTTTTAACCCAAAAGCTACATTGTGAGCTACTGTTAAATGAGGAAATAAGGCATAATCCTGGAAAACAATGCCCAAATCACGCTGTTCTGGCGGAATAGAGGTAGGAGGTGCATAAACTAATCTATCTGCAATTTCTATGTCTCCATTTTCGGGTTGTTCAAAGCCAGCAATTATTCTCAATAGGGTTGTTTTACCACAACCAGATGGACCAAGCAAACCTAAAATATCCCCCCTGTGTAATTGCAAGCATATATTATTAACCGCGGGCAAGGAATTATCTGCAAACTGCTTAGTGATATTTTGTAATTTTAGGACTACTGACTTCATAGTTTATTTATAAAAATTTAGCTATGTTTTATTTTTAACTTTTTCTTGAGATAAAATCAGCAACGTTGAGCCCATTGAAACCAAGAGCATTGTCAGAGAAGCTGCTGCTGCGTCTGCAAAATCTACACTCTCTGTGGCTTGCCAAATTTCCACTGCTAGGGTGTCAAAGCCAATGGGAGATAATAGCATTGTGGCTGGCAGTTCTTTAATTGTGGTTAGAAATACTAGCACTGCTCCACTTATAATTCCCGGCTTGACTAGGGGTAAAATAACTTCTGTAATGGTTTGCCAAGAAGATCTACCTAAACTGCGTGCTGATTCTTCTAATTGGGGATTTATTTGCAAGAGAGAACTACGGACATTACCTAAAGATTGAGGCAAAAACAGTACCAAGTAAGCAAACAAGAGCATGGGAAAAGTTTGATACAGTACCGGTAAGTAATTTGCGCCAAAAAACACTAAAGAAAGGGCAATTACAATTCCCGGCACTCCAAACCCAATATAGGAACAACGTTCGATGATAGCGGTAATTCTGCTGGGAAACCGAACCGCAAGGATAGCAATAGGTAGTGCGAATACTGTGGCAAATATGGCTGCTAATGCTGCTACTCCGACAGAGTTTAGAATTATTGGTAATAAGTTAGGGAAAGAGTAGTCAGTTCTTAAACCGCGTATAAGCCAAAATAGAGTGATTCCAACAGGTAAGAATACACTCAACGTAGCAATTATCGTACAAAAACCAACAGCCACCCACTTCCATATTCCCAATTTTATGATTGGTATAGGACGTAGAGATGCAGAACCTCGACTGTAGTATGCAGCCCGTGTCCGTACTCGGGACTCTAGCCATAAAATTAGTAATACTAGGGTAAGCAGCATCAAAGCTAGTGCCGCAGCTGAGTTTCGGTTAAAACTAGCTGTATATTGAATAAAAATTGCCCGAGTAAAAGCATCAAACCGCATCAGAGAGGGCGTACCAAAATCCCGGAGGGCATATAAAGCTACCAATAAACCCCCTGCGATCGCTGAGGGTTTTAACTGGGGTAAAATTACTTTCAAAAAGGTTTCTCTTCTGCTGTAACCCAAACTTCTGGCAGCTTCCTCTAAAGAAGGATCGATACCTTGTAAACCAGAACGCATGCTTATTAGCATATAAGGATAGGTAAACAAGGTAATTGCTAATACAGCCCCTGGTAACCCATAAATAGAAGGCAACTCTTCCACTCCTAAGGGAGCTAATAATATCTGCAAAAAACTCCCCTTTGGCGCTAAAGTGGCAATTAGGGTAAAGCTACCCACATAGCTGGGAACCGCCAAGGGTAGTGTGGTAACTATTAACCAAAATTTTCGCCATGGTAAATCTGTACGTACAGTTAAAAATGCTAGGGGTATGGCAATAAGGGTAGAAAATACAGTTACTAGTCCCGCCATGATTGCACTATTACCTAAAATTGACAGATAACGAGAACTAGAAACTAATGCAAATAAATCTTCATAACCCATACCTGCGGTACGGGTAACCAGGTACACCATCGGTAAGGCGATGGCAACTGCAACCACTGCCCCTGCTAGAGTTAAAAATAGTGGAGGATGAACCGCTTTCAATTCCTACAATGCTCCTGCTTGTTGTAGTAATTCAAGGGTTGTTCCCAAGTCTGACAAGTTACTCAAATTAATGTTGGGTGGATTTAGTTGTTTTAATGGTATTTGCTTAGCAGATGCACTGACTCCTGCTACCAAGGGATACTCATAAGTTTTTTGAGCGAAGTAATTTTGCGATACTGGTTTGAGTAAATAACTAATCAATGCTTCCACATCTTTTTGTTGATCGGTGGTTTTCATGATTGCCACCCCAGCCACATTTATCATAGCTCCTGCATCTTTACGCGTATAGTGGTGCCC
>CBZS010000145.1 GCA_000613065.1 Richelia intracellularis
TTTTTCCCCCTGGAAAGGGCCGTGGTGATGGTGTTGCTTACGGTGGAAAAGTAAAGGCTATTTTAATACACACTCTTACTGAAGGCTCAGGAATGCCTTTATCCAATAGCACCACACCTGCCAATGGTAGTGAAAGAGATTAGGTGATACCACTTCTAGACAGTGTAAAGGTTAAGACCAACAAACGCGGTAGACCCCCTAAACCCCTGAAAGTGCTTGCTGCTGACAAAGCCTACGATTCTAAGGATAAGCGCGCTGCTTTACGTAGACGTGGTATTAGGCCGCAATGGCCCAAGCAGCTTTGGAAGACAAACAAGAACAAGGCCAGACCCATTAAAATTTCCGTCCCAGGTTTTCAACAAGAACGTTGTTTCCCATGGTTTCAAAAAAAATATCGTCGTCTTGTTGTCAGATGGGAAAGAATTTCAGCTTGTTTTGATGCTTTTTTTTCGGGTGCGATTCTTTTGGTAGTACGGGGTATGATATAAGAAGAATAAATGACAAGTCAACCAGAGTCGTATTGACAGCCAAAAATGTACTTGATGGAATTGGCTTGTAAAAAGTGAAAAAACAGGAACAGTTCCACACCCTATGCAAGGATCTACATCAAATCAAGGTATGTTTTGGTCACAAGCACGAGAACTATTTGAACAGATAGTTAGTTGGTTAGACTCAGACAGGATTTGTGGGTTAGAACACTCTCAGATAGAAAGTAAGTTACTTGAGAATGGATACGAACTATTGAGACCGTTGTTACAAACAAAGATATTTTGATAAACGCACTCAAAATGAAATAGAGGGAGAGTGTGCAGGCACAGACTCAGTAAACAGAACACACAAGGAAAAATTGTCGTGGAAATTGAGCACATTATTTGGCACAGTAATCCCCAATAGAATCAATTATGGAGGAAGAAAGATAAATACGCTATTTCCTTTGGATGGGGAGTTTAATCTACCAGCACAGCAATATTCTCATGGACTAAGACAGGGATATTATCCATGTGATTGAGTATTTGTGGAAAGCTGCATTTGTCTTTTATTCTCAGACTTAAACACAGGCAGAAGTTTGGGTGAGCAAACGTTTACAGCTTATCCTTGAAGGTAAATCAAGTTCAGTTGCCCCAGGTATGCGCCGGAGTGCGACTTTACCCAAACTCACCCCCCAAGAACGTAAACCCGTGGATACCTGTCCTAGATATTTACTTAACAATGCCACATACCTCAAATATGACGATTACTTAAAAGCTGGATTCCCCATCGGCGCGGGGGTGATTGAGGGTGCTTGTCGCCACCTGATTAAAGACAGGATGGATATCACAGGGGCTAGATGGACCATGAGGGGTGCTGAGGCTGTTTTACCCCTGGGTTCTTTATACATCAATGGCGATTGGGATGAGTATTGGCAGTTTCATCTACAACAAGAACATAAACCCAATCACCTGGCTTTGTACTTTAGTGGTATTATTCCTTTGATGAAGCAAGTTCTCAAAGCTCGTTCTTCTACTACCCCTCCACCTCTTCCAATACCTGTCTAAGTTCCACTCCCGGTCTTACTAAAAGAGTCGCACCCAAATAATTTGATGCAGGGCAACTGCAAAAACAAGTATTATTCGATATCAATCTAGAAATCAAACCAGGGAAAATTGTACTCATGACTGATGCCTCTGGTTCTGGGGAAACTACACTTTTAACTTTAGTGGGTGGTTTGCGTTGTGCATAGGAAGGTAGTTTACAAGTCCTCGGACAAGAATTTTGTGGCGCAACCTCGAAAATCTTAGTTAAAGCAAGACCTAGTAATGGCTAAATTTTTCGGCGTTGCATAAGTGCGGGAGGAATTAGGGTTTGAAACCATTGATAAATCGTTGAAAATTTAGTGAAATCATCCCCTGATTTAGCAACGCCCTTTTTTTCTATCTCCGGTTTCATCTATTACTACTGTAATCGCCTGACCATTCAATACTTGCTTCAGTTTATTTTATCTTCATTGTTTTAATTCATCTACTGACCAATCTCAATTAGCTAGGAAATGATGTAATCACTGGGCTGAGTTTATAATTACTACCTTCGCTATCATTGGTAATGATTTCCTTTTTATCGTTGATATTATTCCTAAGTGTAAATATTTGAAACACTCATAATTTCTGACTTCCTTAAATAAGTCCTTATACTCTGCACAATATTCATCTATGATGGCAATAGTTGGGTGAGCATCTCTTGCTAAATGTTTCACGATTTGTAATTCTACATCCATTTCCCGAGTTGATTTTCAGAGTTTTATTTTTTTATTCTTGTATTCATAATACCCGGTAAATGACAGAATATGGCTATGGTTTAAATGCTTAATCACTTGACTTTATACATTTTTTCAGTGTGAATATTCACACTAAATGTGTGAAGCTAGTTGTTCCTTCTCAGAGCCAAGAAAAACAGGGCTGGATACATAACCTCATGGCAGAGGCAAGTTGATAAGTTGCCATACAAATTACGCAAAAAATGTATGAATAAAGGCGATGAAAATCCGATAAAAGTACACAATCCAGTGGTCTATCACATTCATCTTGACGAGCTGCTGTAGTGCGGGGAGGTATTGTGCTCTTGGGAGTCAGTCTCCCATATGAACAGCTAATGCACTCGTAGGTGTTTCTCCATTGTAGCAACTAACTCTTTCAGAGACGCTCCTACTACATTATTTTTACCTATCAAAATTAATGAAAAGGAATACTGGTAGTCCACACAATAGATTACGACAAGTTCTGAATCTTTACAATCATAACGTATCGGATAACTCGGATATCTGTTATTCCTCAGTCACCTAGTTAGAAGTCAGGCATTTCTCTGAAAAATGGTGGAAGATAAGTTCCACTTTGAAACCGCATCAGACTCAAGAAAACATAGTTTTCAGTATATTACTCGGGTAGTTTGGAAATAAAATTACCTGTTATCACGAGATAGAAACTCAAGTATAGGGGATAGTCATAAGTCTTGAATGATGTATTTCATAGATCACTACAATTCATCATTACTTATTTAACACTACCCCATTGCGGCTTCTTTTTTCAATTAGCAAGGTCAAAGAAACGGCACAGAAAAACCTATAACCCTTTCTCTTTTTATACTAATTTACAGAAACGGCATCCACATCTACAGCATCTACATCTACAGTTTTGCGTGTAGATGTAGATGCATTCACCTCTGAGGTTGTAGTCGTATTTTCCGTGGCAGATTGTTCCTGACGTGACTTAAAACCATCAAGAACTAAACCAGACACTTCGGTAACTAACAGTGTTAGTAACAATACATCATCCACTTCTCCTAAAATAGGGATGACCTCCGGAACAATGTCTAAAGGACTGATTAAATAAACTATAGTACCTAAAATTACCCACCATCGAGACTTAGGATTACGAAGCAAATTACGATACCATGCGTAAAGAGATTGGATAGAAAACTTCATGACATTAACCTCTAACTGTCTTTGATTTTGACAAATTATGCCCTAAACTTCCTGTGGGAATAACCGCACTAAACAACCTTGGAAAATGCGACTAATACAACAAAACTATTTCCAGCCTTGCATAAGTGCGGGATGAATTAGCGTTTGAAACCATTGAGAAATCCTTGAAAATTTAGTGAAATCATCCCCTGATTCAGCAAGGCCCTATTTCCTAAATATTAGTAGTTCCACAATACTAAAAATAGTGCATTAATTTACAACAAATCATTTATCTCAGGATATTTCCAGAGAACTAAGATGGAGGAGAACGGTAACAGTGGATATTTTTGAACTATTTCAAAAGGGTGGTCCAGCAATGTGGCCCCTATTGGCTCTATCAATCTTGTCATTGAGCGTTATTTTTGAAAGATTTTGGTTTTGGTTACGCATTCTAAGCCAAGAAAGGGCAATAGTCGATTGCGTGTTGGAAGCCGCTCAAGATCACTGGGAAATTGCTAGAGATATTGCTAAGCGGGCAACAGCTCAGCCAATTGGTAGATTTCTGTTCGCTCCCTTAAATCTATCTTCAGCAGATCCAGAAACTTTCCGACTAGCATTAGAGTCGGCTGCCGAAGAAGAGTTGGCTGGAATGCGACGAGGAGAGAAATTGTTAGAAGCGGTGATTGCCTTATCTCCCTTATTAGGTTTATTGGGTACAGTTTTGGGTCTAATCACCTCTTTACGCTCCATCAGAATTGGAGATTTGGGAACCGAAGCTGCAGCAGGTGTCAATACTGGAATTGGTGAGTCTTTAATTAGTACTGCCGCCGGATTGGTGGTTGCTATTACTAGTTTAGTATTCTATCGTCTGTTTCAAAGTTTCGTGTTTAATCAAGTTAAGGTGTTCCGCAGAGCGGGTAATGAGTTAGAATTACTGTATAGACAATCACCCTTAGAATACCGTAATTCTCGGTATACAGGGAATTTTGAAGTCCGCAACAAACAATCTACAAGTAAACAGATGAGTGTTTCTGACGCGGACGCCACAGAATCCACAGAGCGCCATTTTAGTAGTTACGGTGAACAGAAGGAAAATAATTTTCCTGAAACTGGTGACATGGAAGGTTCTAGTACCTTTGAGGCCGACAATTCGTTAAAAAATAAACCTTGACTAGTATTCTGGTGTGAGAGTGAGATTATGAAAATTAATCAGTACAGTCCTGTTGAAGATGTAGAAATTCAAATTATACCTTTAATTGATGTGGTTTTTTGTATTTTGACATTTTTCCTCCTAGCTGCTTTACAGTTTACTCGCCAGCAAACAATTAATATAGATTTGCCTAAAGCTAGCACAGGCAGTTATTCTGAAGTCAACCTAGAGTCAGGTAAACTCAACATCCTACCTGTTACTATAGATGCAATTGGTCAAACTTTTGTAGAAAAAGAACCTGTAACTAAAGAAAGGTTAGCAGAGAAATTAAAACAGTACCTAGAACAAAATCCCCAAGGGTTACTTGTATTAAATGCTTCTCGTACCGCTACCTACAATGATGTAATTGAAACATTAGATATACTAAGGAAAGTTGGAGGCGAACGCGTTGCTTTAGGAATTATTCCCAGCCCCTCTGGAGCAACTGACAATTCTTCATCCACGACCCCTACACGGATTCAGACTAATCCCATTAATGCGTCTCCTGGTAGCTCTAGTTTGCAGTTGCCATCATCCACCAATAAAATTCCCAATTCCACTGTACCTGTTCAACCGAAACCAGTACCAGCCCAACCTTAATATCAGGACTGTTTCTATATAAAAATTTGGCCTTACATAAGTGCGTGATGATTTCACTAAATTTTCAACGATTTCTCAATGGTTTCAAACGGTAATTCATCCCGCACTTATGCAAGGCCAAAAATTAAAATTACTAAGATAGGATGGCTTCGCAGGGGCATCCCATTCTTTTATGGCCAAAAGCTAAAAACCCAGAGCTATAGAAACTAAGCCATACCTATGTAAGCTAGAAATCTTTAACCCACACAGATAGGTGACTTAGTTCATGCAGATAAGCCCTTGTGGAGTCTAACGTACAAGTATTAAAATTTGGGATACTCCCGGCTTTGCTAGTTAGACTAAGTTTGGTGCAAGTCTAGGTAAAACCGCTTCTTGCTGCTTGTTCCTCTACTATCCATGTGTAGCTTTATTTTGGAGAACCGACATTAGAAGTCAGAGCCTTGACAGAAAAATTACAACTAAATAAATTTTGGGTTAGGATGAAGTGCTTATTTTGAGAGTATCCTGCTACTTACCTCAAATTTTCCCGAATTACAAACCTAAAGATATATAAAATAAATTTCCTCAATGAATAAAATCCCTGTTAACTTAAAAATACTAGTAAATTCTAAGTTGCAGTCATCTTTTTATATTCTTTATACCCTCCTAGCTTACTCTGATATTGATACATTGTTGGCACTAGCCATCATCCAAAGCAGGAGTAATGCCCTGAAATGTTAGGGCAATAGAGCATATAATTATTTGAGTGATATTATTTAGCAGCTTGCTACTGTGTATACGTTATCAATTAGTCATAACGTAACAATTAACAAACCGCTATTCAAGTTTCAGGGGTTTTGGCAATGGATATCGTACCCTTATTAATTGCCTGGGTTGTAACAGCCGTCAGTTTATACATTATTAGTAAGCTGCCCTTGGGGGTAGAAATAGATTCACCAGGCAAAGCATTCATATCCGCAGCAGTTCTGGGGATTGTGACAGCAATTGTCAGACCTGTTTTGCGATTATTTTTTGCAGTTCCTAATCTACTTACCTTTGATTTGTTGTCAAGCTTATTTACGTTTTTTATTACTGTAATTTGTTTTGGTCTTGCAGCCTGGTTAGTTCAGGGTTTTCGCCTACGGTTTGGGATATGGAGTGCCATATTGGGGGCTTTTAGCCTATCCGTAATAAGTGGCTTAATTTACAAGATACTGGGTGTGTAACATAATTTTAGAATCGGAAGCAGGAGTTATGAAAGTGGTTTTTCTTAACTCCCCAATCCATTTATTCTTTCTCCGTAGGAGGAGTGGCACTACTATCTGATGCTTGGCCACGTTGCTCTCGTTTTTTGCGCTCCGCAGCAACCATATCTGCCATTACAGTTATGGCTTGAGACATTTTTTCTAGATTGGAACGATACAGTTCCAAGTCCTTGGTAAGTTTCTCATCAGAGATTTGTAGACCATTGGCAATGCTACTGAGTGCATCATTACAACGCTTTTCATCTTTTACTAACTCGGGATCGGATGACTCTAATAACGCGTACAAACCAATAGCAAATAAACGACTGTATTTAAAATTCTGATTATTAGCGATCACTGCGAGAATATTTTGTAGTTCACCATCTCGTTCTTGGGGGTTACTTTGACTTAACCATCCAATTAAATCAGATACAGGCAAATCACTGGCTAAAGATTGTAGACGTTGAGTATCTTGCCTATAAACATTAGGATCTGCCTCCACAGACTTAATTAAGGCATGGAAAATAGACTCCTTGTCCTGTTCAGGTTTATAATCTGCCATAAAACGATCAAAAGTAGTCACAATTCCCAAAGCATAAATTGGGTTGTAATTAAAATTCACATTCACCGAGAGTAAATGCATTTCTACCATCAACTCTTCAACCACTCGGCGATAAATAGTGTTAATCGGACGAGTGTGAAGGGTGTAGAAGCTTCGCTTTGTATCAGAAACAGTACGGACGTTATTCACAAATTTTTTTAGGCGACTTAGTTTTATTTTCTTGCTTACAGCTAACTTTGCCAAGTTAACCATAAAATGATAGCAATCTTTACATATTTACAATAGCTTAACTTGGGTCACAATCCATTTTAGTCGTCTATTTTCTGTACGCCTCGTAAACGAAGGGTGATGAGAACAGTAGAAGTGCGAGGCCTATGTCCATAAAGATGAATGTCAGACCTAAGTTTGAATTAATACTTTAGTAATAGTACAGGAGATAGAGGGTGT
>CBZS010000146.1 GCA_000613065.1 Richelia intracellularis
TGGCAGATTCTGAAGCAGTTTGTAGATAATAAACTTCAGGCATTTGGGGACTTACTATTATGTATCCAACATATCACTTGATTTCTGAAAAAAAGTACAATTTATGTTTTTTTAAGTTTTAGTGTGACGATCACCCAACTTAAATTGCTTGATAAAAGCATAACATAAAGTGACAATTATTCGCAAAAAGTCTTGAGAATAGGTGACTGTTCTCTCAGGATAGTTGTCCAAAGAGCGATCGCTTTTCGGAGGGGAGTCATTTTGTCCCATTCCCATTTATCTTTTCCCCTCCAAAAAGATGTATCAGTTTTATCTAGGTTAAAGTTGACTAAAGATATTTTTATATCGGGTATGAAGAAACAAATTTTAGCTGGATTGATAGCTTTAAGTTCTTTGGGGTTCTATCCAACTGCACAAGCCGCAAATGCTCACCATGTCAGGCAATTATTAGCTACTAAGGAATGCGAAGGTTGTGACTTGAGTGGGGCGGGTTTGGTCATGGCTGATTTGTCGGGTGCAAATTTGCGTGGTGCTAATCTTACGGGTGCTAATCTTAGCAGTTCTAATCTCAGTGGAGCAAATTTACAGGGAGCGAATTTAAGTGGTAGTAGTTTATTTGGAGTAAATCTCAGTGGGGCAAATCTCTGTGAGGTAAATCTGACTAGTAGCGATTTGAGAAGTACATATTTGGTGAATGCTCAATTTACCAACACTAATCTCAATGGTGCAAACTGGGAAGGGGCTGTTGGTATTCCTTTAGAAGTTGCTAAACCGGAAAAATTGTATGCTTTGGGGGTATCAGCGGCACAAAAAGGTAATCAAGAACAAGCGATCACTTACTTTAATCAAGCGATCGCTCTTAAACCAGGTTATGCTGGTGCTTATTTAGCAAGGGGTGTGGCTCGATATCAATTATTTGATAGTCCAGGAGCTTTACAAGATGCCCAAATGGCGGAAAAGTTTTTTTATTCTCAAGGCAATAGCAACGGCTTACAAACCGCACAAGCTTTCATTGTTGAGTTGCAAACACCCCGTACTGCAAAAGTCGATAAGGGTAAACCTAATTTTGTAGATTTTGTGGGTGGGGTTGGTTCAGTACTATTAAATTTGTTTGCCTTTTAAAATTTGTCATGCAGGGGCGCTGCAGTTTGCGCCCTAGTCAAATTTAAGTTTATTGATGTTCAATTTGAGAATAAACGTCTTCGGCATATTGTCAGGGATTTATTTGCCAACTTAATGACGATGGTGTGCCCATATGCGATCGCAAAATTGTGGAGTCTTTTGCAGATTTGGGTATTCCCCCATTTGCCTGTAGTCCCAATAATTTCCACGATTTGATGCTACGGCTATTTCTTGCCGGAATTTGGGATTTGGAAGTTGTACCTACACAAGAACTGTAATAGCACGAAAACCAAACTTTTCGAGACGTATACCAGGGGAACGATTAATGCGACGGGCACTACGACAGTATTCAGGAGTGTCGAGCCACGAACCACCGCGCAACATACGGTAACCATTATCATTTCCAATCCACGCACTCCCATCCGTCGGTGCGCCATTATAGTTACGATGCCAAGTGTCTTGACACCATTCCCACAGATTCCCATGCATATCGTATAAACCAAAAGCATTGGGTGGAAAGGTTCCTACATCTGTGGTTTCTTTTTTGTAAATACCTTTGGGACCTTGACTGTAATTGCCTTTAATTCGGGAGGTAGGATTGTCTGTGCCTCGATAATTAGCCAAATAAGTGGTGATAGTTTTCCCAAAGTAGAATGCACTAACTTCAGAGAACGCTGATAATTACCCCAACAATGGTAATCTTAATTTTTATTAAAGTTTATTTACTTGGGTAAAAAATTAAGACTATGCAACCATTTATGTTTGTTACGGATTTAGATAATACCTTAGTAGGTAATGATGGGGCTTTACTAGAACTAAACAAAAAGTTGAGCCAACACCGTCAAGAATATGGAACTAAAATTGTATATGCTACTGGGCGATCGCTATTTCTGTACCAAGAACTAAAAGAGGAAAAAAATCTTTTAGAGCCGGATGCGTTGGTAGTTGCCGTGGGAACTGAAATATATCTCAACGGTAGTCAAATGCAAGATACCAATTGGTCGGAAAAACTTTCTGCGGGATGGAACAAAGAAGTGGTATTATCTACAACTGCTAGTTTCCCTGAGTTGGTTCCCCAACCCGATTCAGAACAGGGTGGTTTTAAGGAAGTTTTTTCCTGAAAGAACCTGACGCAGCTAGGGTTTTACCGCAACTAAAATCACAATTGAATACCCAGGGGTTAGACATCAAAATAATTTATAGTAGCGCCATAGACCTTGACATTGTACCTATTTCCAGCGATAAAGGTCAGGCAATGCAGTTTCTCCGCCAAAAATTGAATTTTGTAGCCGAGCGAACAGTTGCTTGTGGCGATTCTGGTAATGATATTGCTTTATTCGCCGCAGGAGAGGAAAGGGGAATTATTGTCGGAAATGCCCGTCCAGAGTTATTGGAATGGCACAACCACAATCCAAGACAGCATCGCTATCTGGCAAAAGATTTTTGTGCAGGTGGCATTCTCGAAGGTTTAAAGTATTTTGGACTGATGGAATGATTAGTTATCTTAAAGGTATAGTTGCTGGTATTCAAAATTATGGTGGTAATCGCTATATTTTGATCCTGGAAGTCAATGGTATGGGTTATGATTTGCAAGTTCCCGGCAGGTTATCACAACAACTACCAAGCTCAGGGGGGGATATTCAAGTTTTTACCCATTACCAAATTCGAGATGAAGTACCTATTCTTTATGGCTTTAGTTCTCCAGCAGATCGGGATTTATTTCGCCATTTAATTAGTGTAAGTGGTATTGGTGCCTCTTTAGCGATCGCTTTATTAGATACCCTGGAATTACCTGATTTGGTACAAGCTATTATTACTGCTAATGTGCAGTTGTTAATTCAAGCTCCTGGCATTGGTAAGAAAACTGCCGAACGTATTTGTTTGGAGTTAAAGAGTAAGTTAATTGAATGGCGTAAAAGTGCGGGTTTTTTCGTGGCTACCGATGGCCCTGCTCCTGGTATTTTGGAAGAGGTGCAAATGACGCTGTTAGCTTTGGGTTATACTGCCCACGAGGTCAGTCATGCTCTCCATTATGTTAGTGAGGAAATTGGTTTACCCAAGGATTCCTTTGTGGAAGAGTGGATTAAACAAGCGATCGCTCATCTTAGTAGTACCGAAGTCATGCAGTAAATCAGTTGTCAGTGAAAAGTGAACACTTGTCAATCATTCCTACTCTACGATAAACCACCGCGTATCTACAACTCTTCCCCTCTTACCCTCCCCTTCAAATGTCTAATCCTTATGCTTGGCTAGAGCAATCTTTAAAAACTATTCACCGTGCTGACTGGTATCGTTCTGTGAAGACCATTCAGGGTAGTCTTGGTGCAGTGGTAGCCTTGGATGGGCAGGAAGTAATTAATTTTGCCAGCAATGATTACTTGGGATTAGCCGGGGATAAGCGGTTAATTGAGGCTGCAACCACCGCAATTCAGGAATTTGGTACTGGTAGCACTGGTTCCCGATTACTCAGTGGTCACAGGCAATTACACAGTGAATTAGAAACTGCGATCGCAAATCTGAAGCAAACGCAAGATTGTGTAGTTTTTAGTTCTGGTTATTTAGCAAACCTGGGTGCAATTACTGCCTTAGTCGGAAAACGGGATTTAATTTTATCTGACCAGTACAACCATTCTAGTTTGAAAAATGGAGCAATTTTAAGTGGTGCGACGATAGTTGAGTACCTCCATGGTGATATTGAAGCAGTAAAACAAGAGTTACACCGGACTAGGAATAATTACCGTCGCTGTTTGATAATTACTGACAGCGTCTTTAGTATGGATGGGGATTTGTGTGCTTTACCAGCACTGTTAGATATAGCGGAAGAGTTTAATTGTATGGTGTTGGTGGATGAAGCCCATGGAACGGGTGTACTAGGGGGGAGCGGCGCGGGTTGTGTGGAACATTTTGATTGTACGGGGAGAATCCTAATTCAAATGGGAACTTTGAGTAAAGCCTTGGGTAGTTTGGGGGGATATGTAGCGGGAAGTAAAAGCCTGGTTGATTTTTTACGCAATCGTGCCCCTAGTTGGATTTATACCACAGCCTTATCACCAGGGGATACAGCAGCAGCATTGGCCGCTATAAAGATAGTACAACAAGAACCCCAACGCCGCGATCGCTTATGGAAAAATGTGGCTTATTTACGTCAGTTATTTGCAGAACTATTACCACATTTGCAACTATTACCTTCCCAGTCCCCGATTCTGTGTTTTCAGTTAGCTAATGCGGGAGATGCTGTCAGAGTAGGGAAGGAACTGATATCTGCGGGAATTTTTGCTCCAGCGATTCGTCCTCCAACAGTTCCTACCAGTCGCGTGAGAGTAACGATGATGGCGACTCATGAAAGGGAGCATATTGATAAATTGGCACAGGCTTTGGCGGATTCTAAATGATAGCGTTAGAGTGCTTATATTAACCCACATTCCGGACCTAGAGGAAGACTTTTCTATATTTTTAAAATAGTGGTGTGGCAGGGCTTTTCGGCAATTAATATTTTTAGCGTTCGCTATTCGTTTTTGCTGTAGTGGAAGTCTGGGGCAAATTGAATTTGACCTGGGAGGTAGAGAAGGTTTTTTGCGGCATGATGTTTGGGAAGAGTCGCTACGCGATCCAATCCATCAAAACTCCCCAACTTCATAACAAAGCCGGGGAGCTAATTAAGTAAAATTCTCTTCTACCAGGAACCTGTTTTATCTAAGAAACGGGAAAATTCAGGACTTGACCAACAGAGGAGAAGACTACCCTCCACCCGATATCCCTGTTGTAAATGAAACCGCAGCAATCGTTCTGCACCTGCATAATTACTAACTTCATCCCCCGACCAAATCACTTCTGCTGTGCCAGTCAAGTACAAAAAATAACCTCGGTCGAAATCTACAAACAGCAACCCTGCATGGGGATTTTTTTCTAAATTACCAAAGGTGTTCAAGTGGCAATTACCAGCAAAATCCGGAATAGTCAGGGTCAGCTCATCATCTATCCGTACAAATCCTGGTTTTCCTCCACGATGGGAAACATCTACACCCTTCGCTGCACCTGCTGACTCATCTTGATAAGCTGTGGCAATAAAGAATGTATCTGACTTAGTAATTAAATCCTGTTCTGCTTCTGTAAATGTAGTCAATGGATGAATCGGTTTGGTTCTCGCATCATTTTCCCGCAACTCAAACATACGTGCTTGAATATACTGGGGACAATTACCAAAACTTTGCCCTACCTGTACCTGAAAGCCATGATCAGAGACTGCTGTGACAAGGCCATTCACGCGGTTACGGCGACGGGTATGCAATTCGATTCCCAGGAGCCCAATATCAATGGCATCGGCGAGAGTGGTAGCTAAAGGATCGCCAAATAAAGGTTTTGCCGTTAGTCGCAAAGTTCGCTCATCGGGTGAGGAGAGAAAACCCGGTTCCCCAACCAAGACAGAAACCTATGTATAAGAAAATGCATCAAAAATGTCAATAATTAGATAGAAAGGTTGGGCAAAAAATTGACGATGCTGTTCTGGAAAATATTCCCGTATTACCCGTCTTCCTTGCTTCTCCATCCGCTCTTGTGCCCCGAATCTGGCTTGAATTGCCAGTTCCCCTGCATGATACCAATTCACCAAAAATTTGATTCAAATAAAGCATCAAGAATAAAATCCCATCCTGTTATAGAAGTAACGGTTGATGTGTTTAATTTCTCCAAACGCTTCCAGATAAATTGTCTTAACTCATCTAACGTGGCAAAACTTTCCCAGGTCAAATGTCTTTTAATTTCTTCCCATAACCGGTCAATTGGATTAACTTGCGGTGTATGTGGGGGTTGAAATAACAAAATTATATTCTCTGGTATCTGAAGATGTTGGCTAAAATGAAAAGCACAATTGTCTAACTGAATAATGTGTATATCTTGGGGATAAGTAGCAGCTTGTTTTCTAAAAAAATTTGAAAACAAGCTGCATTTAAATGAGATAATTCCCAAATAAAGTACTTGCCAGTTAATGGTTCAAGTAATCCATATAAATAAAAATTATCTCGCTTCCATTGCATAATGCCAATAGGGTTCGTACCAAAGTTGGTAATTAATCTACCAGCTTCAGTGTTCAATCCCACACGGCTTTCATCCTCACACCAATATCTAATTTTTCTGGCGTTGCTGAATCAGGGGATGATTTCACTAAATTTTCAACGATTTATCAATGGTTTCAAACGCTAATTCATCCCGCACTTATGTAACGCCATTTTTCTTTGTCTATCTATTGGTGATATGACATATTTCTCAATTACTTCTAGGTATTGTGGAAGTTTTTTTTAAACTCTTCTTCCGCTTCGGGCTGGTGTTTAATACCTACTGCACGGGGCACTTTTAACTTCGCTTTCATTTGATAACGTACTGTATCATGTACTACTTTACATGAAGCTTCTACGCCCTCCACCGCTTTTAACCATGTTCGTATTTATTCGTAACTTTTGAATCCCTCTGGGTCATCCAGTTCTTTTAAAAGTTGCTCTCTTACTTCCATGTTTCTGATTGTTGGTCGTCCTGATCACTTCTTTCTTGATACTAGACTGGTGATTCCCGACTCTGTATAAGTCTTTAGCCACCTTTGTACTGTTGCGCTTCCTCTTCCCAACACCATCGCCAAATCTTTTGGGTGCGAGTCTTTTGGTAGTACGGAGTATGATATAAGAATAATAAATGACAAGTCAACCAGAGTAGTATTGACAGCCAAAAATGTACTTGATGGAATTGGTTTGTAAAAAGTAAAAAAACAGGAACAGTTCCACACCCTATGCAAGCATTTACATCAAATCAAGGTATGTTTTGGTCACAAGCACGAGAACTATTTGAACAGATAGTTAGTTGGTTAGACTCAGACAGCATTTGTTAGTTAGAACACTCCCAGATAGAGAGTAAGTTACTTGAGAATGGATACGAACTATTGAGACCGTTGTTACAAACAAAGATATTGTGATAAACGCACTCAAGATGAAATAGGGGCAGAGTGTGGAGCCACAGACTCAGTAAACAGAACACACAAGAAAAAATTGTCGCGGAAATTGACCACATTATTTGGCACACTAATCGCCAATAGAATCGGTTATGGAGGAAGAAAGATAAATACGCTATTTCCTTTGGATGGGGAGTTTAATCTACCAGCACAGCAATATTCTCATGGACTAAGACAGCGAGTAGCAATAGAAGTAGCTCGTTCGGGATTTAGAGAAACAACAGCAATCATAGAAAAAACAACAGCAGCCAAAATAGGTAAGCGACAAGCAGAAGAACTGGCTTACCATAGTGCTTCAGATTTTGATGATTTCTACCACCAGCAACAAGCTCAGTCAAAACAGTTGCAAGACACAGGAGAAATAGTCGTAATTAGCGCGGACGGGAAGGGTGTTGTAGTGCGAACATCGGACTTACGTGCCAATACTCAAAAACGAGCCTTAGCTTCAAGCAAAAAGTTAAACAAACGCTTAACAAAGGGTGAAAAGCACAACGCAAAGCGAATGGCGACAGTAGCTAGTGTTTATACAATTAATTCCTTTGTACGTACACCCCAACAAATCGTTAACCCATCGGATGAAGATAGGAAAATTAAGCGACCTCCACCAATTGGTAAGGGTGTTTGGGCTTCTTTAGCCAAAGAGCCCGAAAAGGTTATTTCAGAAGCCTTGGATGAGGCAATCTTCCGTGACCAAAACAAACACAAACGTTTCTGTGCCTTAGTTGATGGCAATAAGAAACAATTATCCTTGCTAAAGAAATTTGCAAAAAAACACAATCTCAACTTAACAATTGTCCTACATATTATCCATGTGATTGAGTATTTGTGGAAAGCTGCATTTGTCTTTTCTTCTCAGACTTCAACACAGGCAGAAGCTTGGGTGAGCAAACGTTTACAGCTTATCCTTGAAGGTAAATCAAGTTCAGTTGCCCCAGGTATGCGCCGGAGTGCGACTTTACCCAAACTCACCCCCCAAGAACGTAAACCCGTGGATACCTGTGCTAGATATTTACTTAACAATGCCAAATACCTCAAATATGACGATTACTTAAAAGCTGGATTCCCCATGACCACGGGGGTGATTAAGGGTACTTGTCGCCACCTGATTAAAGACAGGGTCGCCACCTGATTAAAGACAGGATGGATATCACTGGGGCTAGATGGACCATGAGGGGTGCTGAAGCTGTTTTACCCCTGGGTTCTTTATACATCAGTGGCGATTGGGATGAGTATTGGCAGTTTCATCTACAACAAGAACATAAACCCAATCACCTGGCTTTGTACTCTAGTGGTATTCCTTTGATCAAGCAAGTTCTCAAAGCTCGTTGTTCTACTACCCCTCCACCTCTTCCAATACCTGTCTAACTTCCACTCCGGGTCTTACTAAAAGAGTCGCACCCAAATCTTTTATTGTCTTTACCTGACCTATTTTCAGTAAATACAAAGATTGAATAGGTTCTTTCCCTAATCCTGTTTTTTGTTTTCTCGGCAGTTCACGTAATTCCTCTGCTGACTCTTCTGTTTTTTCGCAGCATCCCAAATCCTTCAATTTGTAGTGTGGTAATCTTGCTTGCTTTGTATATGTAGGGAGCAGGATGCTCCCACTGGCTCATCTTTTTTATAAATCTGCATACTTCTGTTGTTCATGTAGCAACTTTGAGTGGATCGCATTGACTTCACTCTGATTCAATAAACCATCAAGCTCACCCTGTTTTTCCAGCAGATATAAGTCGTCACTACCACCTATGTGTCGATCATTAATGAAAATCTGTGGTACTGTGCGTTTACCGTTTGTACCCCTTGCAACCATTGCATCTCTGGCTACTTCATCACCATCAATTGTATATTCGGTGTAACTTACCCCCTTGCGATCGAGGAGTTGTTTAGCACGACGAGAAAATCGACATGTAGACCAAGTATAAATTTCAATGTTAGCCATAAGTAATTATCCCTTGATTCAAAAGTGATATTTGGCAATTATTTTTTGTCTAAATAACTATTCGGACAATATGTAGGTAGGAATTCTCCCTCCAACTGATCTAAATATACAAGTAACAAACTTTCATCCTGACAGTGGTGTGGCTGCGGAAGTTTAATATGCAATGCCCTAAGTAACCGTTTTAACATCATGCTTCCTTCTCTCTAAACAACGGTTTTCCCTGCAATAAAAGGTGCAACATTGTCATTTTGTCCCAAAGTCCAAGGTTCACCCAACAATTTGTAATTAATTCTGGGGAAATAGCCGTAACGTTGTCCCAATTAACCACTCAGTAATGTCATGCGCTCGATAGTCCGGGCATTTTTTAATTCACCTGCATCTATATAACGAAATGGAGTTTGCTGAACCAATTCCATTAATTTTGCTTTCGCTTGGATATCATCGCTAACTACAAACACATCGCTGACTGTATCCCCGAAGCTTGGCGCATCAAACACTTCCCACCACACATTCTTAAAGGCTCCCAGTACTCGCGTTTTCGGGGAACGATGCTGAACTTGCTCCGCTCCACTTGTATCCCAAGGCAAAATAAAGTCAGTGTAAGTATCATTAAATGGATTAGAAATATCTACATACACCTTGCCATTATTATAATTGGGTGCGACTCTTTTGGTAGTACGGAGTATGATATAAGAATAATAAATGACAAGTCAACCAAAGTAGTATTGACAGCCAAAAATGTACTTGATGGAATTGGCTTGTAAAAAGTGAAAAAACAGGAACAGTTCCACACCCTATGCAAGGATCTACATCAAATCAAGGTATGTTTTGGTCACAAGCACAAGAAAGAACTATTTGAACAGATAGTTAGTTGGTTAGACTCAGACAGCATTTGTGGGTTAGAACACTCCCAGATAGAGAGTAAGTTACTTGAGAATGGATACGAACTATTGAGACCGTTGTTACAAACAAAGATATTTTGATAAACGCACTCAAGATGAAATAGAGGGAGGCGTTGCATAAGTGGGGGATGAATTAGCGTTTGAAACCATTGAGAAATCGTTGAAAATTTAGTGAAATCATCCCCTACTTCTGCAACGCCTAGAGGGACAGTGTACAGGCACAGACTCAGTAAACAGAACACACAAGAAAAAATTGTCGCGGAAATTGACCACATTATTTGGCACAGTAATCGCCAATTGAATCGGTTATGGAGGAAGAAAGATAAATATGCTATTTCCTTTGGATGGGGAGTTTAATCTACCAGCACAGCAATATTCTCTCTCATGGACTAAGACAGGGATATTATCCATGTGATTGAGTATTTGTGGAAAGCTGCATTTGTCTTTTCTTATCAGATTTCAACACAGGCAGAACCTTGGGTGAGCAAAGGTTTACAGCTTATCCTTGAAGGTAAATCAAGTTCAGTTGCCCCAGGTATGGGCCGGAGTGCGACTTTACCCAAACTCACCCCCCAAGAACGTAAACCCGTGGATCCCTGTGCTAGATATTTACTTAACAATGCCAAATACCTCAAATATGACGATTACTTAAAAGCTGGATTCCCCATGGCCACGGGGGTGATTGAGGGTGCTTGTCGTGACCTGATTAAAGACAGGATGGATCTCACTGGGGCTAGATGGACCATGAGGGGTGGTGAGGCTGTTTTACCCCTGGGTTCTTTATACATCAGTGGCGATTGGGATGAGTATTGGCAGTTTCATCTACAACAAGAACATAAACCCAATCACCTGGCTTTGTACTCTAGTGGTATTCCTTTGATGAAGTAAGTTCTCAAAGCAAAGCTGGTTGTTCTACTACCCCTCCAACTCTTCCAATACCTGTCTAAGTTCCACGGTTCCAAGTTAGAGGGGTACAAAGCATCTCCCCGTCTTACTAAAAGAGTCGCACCCAATTATAATAATGGCAAGGTTCCAAAATATCTAGCATCCCATCCCGCAAAAACATCCCTGGCAAAATCACATCTGTATTCGCAGCATCTTCATAACTTCCAGCAGATAGTGTTTCCTGCCCCAATCCTTTAACAATCTCTTTTGCACGGTTAATATTCCGCGAACCTAAGATAACCTTTTGCCCTGCTTGAGCAAACATCCGGGCTAAAGGCACTCCGATTCTACCTGTACCAAAAAGACCAATTGTTGTCATAATGAAACTCCTTATTTTATTACCTACTAGTTGGATCTTAATGGTCAAAAAAAATTAGCTTTTGATTAACAGCATTAATTGCTCAATCGTTTGATCGAACTGAGCAGAACCACCACGAACGGGAGCAACTAGCATTCCTCCCTCCAGCAATCCAAAAATAAAACTCGCCATTGTTTCCACATTCCCATTAAACAGGAAACTGCCATGCTCAAGACCAGTATTGAGCATAACTGCCAATCTTTCTTCGTTGGCTTGCTTGATAGAAACTGCGGACACGCTCTACTAAAAGATGATTCAGGGTTGCTAACTCTGCTCCAACCATGGCACATAAACAGGCTTTATCCTGATTGCCACTACTAAGACTCGCTTCAAATAGCCCGCAAAAAGCGATCGCTATAACGGTCGAGTAAAGCAGCCAACAAATCATCTTTTTTCGGATAATGTGTATGGATGCTAGCTTTGCGAATCCCTACACCCTGGCTAATATCTTGGTAACTCATTCCATTCACACCAAGGCGTTGAATTAGGTCTTGAGCTACATCGAGGATTTGGGTTTTGGTATCTGTTTGCTTCATGCTCTTGTCTTACTAATAGGTAGGATAAATGTCAACTATATTTTTGGAAAAATATTTGGAAATTTCTGGCTACTTAAAATACAAGGTTGGGGGAGCTCAACACCCACAAGCAACACCCGTATACATTATTTTGATTGGTAAATTGGGCGTTGCTGAATCAGGGGATGAATTAGCGTTTGAAACCATTGAGAAATCGTTGAAAAGTTAGTGAAATCATCCCCTGATTCAGCAACGCCAAATATTGATTACAAATGCAGGGGCGCAAGGCTTGCACCCTAAATGTGGTTTTAAAATTTGCAAGTCCCTAACTCATGGAAGCCCCCAAAGTTCTAACATTTTCAGAGGACAATCCTACACCACAGAAATCACCGTCCCCAAGCTCTCATTCGCCATCCTATCCACCGCAGACACAGCATAGGTTCCCGGTCTCACCGTAGCAAAATTTGTCCCCCTAGATAAAACTCGGTGCAACTGCCAAGTATCACGACTTTGACGATACAATGCCCAAGAACGAATATCTGGGGTTTTCGCCGCATCCCAACCAAGTTTGCGGTTGTTGACTTTTATATTAGTTGGTGGAGATGGAGTTACATTATTTTGCCAGGACATTGTAGGTACTAAAGCTGGCTGATTGTATAAAGTATTTCTCAACTTATCTGCGATCGCTTGTCGATTATCTACGATCGCATCCACGTCAAAGAAAATATTACCCCAGGATAAGTTATTAAATAAACTGCGGCTAATTCTTACTTGTTTATCAATTTCAGTCCTTTTCCAGGCTTTTCCATCTAATCGAGCTAGGGTGTTACCAGCGTAAATATGTCGGTGTTGGGGATTAATACTTGTCCACCACTGTAGCAATGCAGGATAACTTTGTTTGGTTTGGTCGATGCGCCAATAAAGTTGAGGTGCAATATAATCTACCCAACCCTGTTCTAACCATTTCTTGGCATCGGCATACAATACATTATAAGCATCCAATCCCACAATTCCCGGTGGTTGTCATGGTCGGTAAATACCGAAGGGACTAATGCCAAATTTTACATAGGGTTTAATTTGTTTTACCCCTTGAGAGAGACGCAGTACCATTTGATTGACGCTTTCTCGTCGCCAATCTTCTAAGCTTAAATTACCACCATTCCCCCGATATTCAGCGTAGGTTTTACTATCGGGGAAGGATCTACGGGAAATCGGATACGGATAAAAATAATCATCTAAGTGAATGCCATCCACATTGTAGCGTTGGAGGACATCCATAATTACTGCATAGCTTCTATCTTGAACTATCTTTGCACCCGGGTCCATCCATAGCTGATTCCCCCAACGGTAAACCACTTCTGGGTTAGTAGCAGCAATATGGGGTTTCACTGCTCTCCCTCGACTCACAGAAGTTTGAGCGCGGTACGGATTGAACCAAGCATGGATTTCCATACTCCGCTTATGACATTCTGCGATCGCAAACTCTAAGGGGTCATAATAAGGATTGGGTGGTTTTCCTTGGGTTCCCGATAGCCAAGTACTCCAAGGTTCCAAGTTAGAGGGGTACAAAGCATCCCCTTCTGCTCTAACCTGAAGAAATACGGCGTTAAAATTTAACGCTTTTAATCGGTTTAAAATATTAACTAACTCTGCCTTTTGTTGATTAGTAGAAAGTCCAGATTTAGAAGGCCAATCACTATTCCACACACTGGCAATCCAAGCACCACGAAACTCTCGTCTGTGGCTGACTTGAACTGTATTGGCAATAATACTGCCCGGTTCCGGGGGAGTAACTATGTAATCGGAAGCAATTTTTGTCGTTGCTTTCCCTTGATTTAACATAGCTTGATAAACAATGGCCGCAATATCAGCACGGGTTGCCGCTACCTTGGGCTTCAAGATCTTCGCATTAGGATAACTAGCCACCATACCTGCACGAGTAGCAATTGCTACTTGATTTATAGCATAGTTAGGAATATTAATCGCATCACGATAAATTCTTGGTAATGCTGAAGCTAAATCTGCGGGGATATCCGTTGCTAACTTTAAACCATTAACTAAAGCAACTAGAGCATCACTCCTAGCAATTTTATCATTAGGGCGAAAAGTGTGATCGGGATAGCCAACCAGGAATCCAGTTTCATAAGCCTTTTTTATTGCTTTGGCTGCCCAATGCCTACTAAGTACATCGACAAAAGGTAAGTATTCCCTCTGCACTGGCTGGGTAAAAATTGATGTCATAATTGCTGCAAACTCTGCCCGAGATACTGAGTGAGCTGGGCGAAAACTGCGATGGGGATAGCCATTAAGAATACGACGTTCAGCCAAAGCGGCGATAAATTCCTTCGCCCAGTGGTTTTTTACATCGGGAAAGGGTGTAGAAGTATATACCATAGTTGATGATCACTAGATTTGTTTGTGTTCCATTTCCTTTGTTATTCTAGTCACCCTTGATTATTTTTTTAGACTCAGATAAGAAACTATTGCTCATATGTAAAATTTTCCCCATGTATCCATAAACAATTGTTCGCCATTTAAAAAGTTTTATACTGCTAAGGTTAAAACATGTATATTTACTTAGCAAAACATTTATTGAGTATTTTGATACACCAGCAATGCTATGTCAGTAAGCCTTGACTTAATGACATAGTTAGAGGTCATCAAAATTTTCCTCTATCTATTGCTGATTAACTAATTACACAGCTAAATCCAAGTAAATATACATGGTAAAAAATTAGCATCCTCCCATATGTAGATGTTATTTGTC
>CBZS010000147.1 GCA_000613065.1 Richelia intracellularis
AATACCAAGCCGTTGAAATATCCCCTGATATAAATAAGATTTTTGGCGTTGCATAAGTGCGGGATGAATTAGGGTTTGAAACCATTGAGAAATCCTTGACAATTTAGTGAAATCATCCCCTGATTCAGCAACGCCGAATTTTTTAGTATTATCGATTCGGTCTCGTCCACTCATTTTTAACGCAGCCGAAGAAATTGAACAATCCCATTGTTCCCCAAAATTATCATCAAATGACCGCTTGACAGTTGGTGCAGGCAATTGAGCAAGAAGAGATGTCTCTAACTCATTTGGTTCATTGCGGCAATGAGTTGTCTTACTAGCGTCAAGTATATCAAGTAACCAATTAGTTCCTGAACGCCCTTGTCCAACAATTAAAGTATAGTTTGGTGTCATAGTTTTCGATTTAGCCGTTTAGTTTTATTAAAAATAGAACTTACCTAGCTGTTATATTTATCCGTTTAGAAGTAAGTCGGTGTAACAAATTCAAGGTATGTCATTGCAAGTGGAACGAAGTGAAACGGAGCAATCCCAAGACTTTTATGTTATTTTACATTCTGTTACATAGCAATGTTTATTTGTGCCGACTTACTTAATTCGCTTATTTCTTTTTTTTTGATACAAAAGTTTTTAGCACAGAATTAAATTTAAATTTTAGTTGTGACACTTGTATAAGTTCTGAATCTGTGGATCTTCGTTTTCTGTTTTTGAATTACTAATCCTGCAATACCCCCAGTTGCTAGCGTGAACACTGGATTTGACATATTATTGAAAGTACAGTCCAACATATATAAAGTTATAACCACTGATAATACAGCTGCTGGTGCAATCTCAGTTTGAAACCAGAGTTTGGCCGGATGCCGTAACCAGTAAAAACTGAAAGCAGGTAGTAACGAAGAACTAAATAAAGCAATTAAACCCACCGTTCCGTTAATACCAAAGGCAATAATCCATAGACTATCGGTAACAGATACATCTACCAGCTGACCTTCCCCATTTTCCTTATATACACGGTTTCTTCCCCAACCTGCCCAGCCAAAAATTGGCTGTTCTCGTGCTTTTTCCGAGAGTAATTCTTCATTAATCATTCGAGCCCGTAGAGATGAAGCTCGGCCTGGCTCAACTATAACTTCTACTGCCGAAACAACCCCTTCAATGCGATCGCTAGTAAAAACTCCACTTGCCCCCATGTACAAGTAGG
>CBZS010000148.1 GCA_000613065.1 Richelia intracellularis
ACATTAAGATTACTGGAACAATTCCTATGCGGCGTTGCTGAATCAGGGCATATAGTTGTACTGCCATCGGGAGATAAAGTACCCGCAGACTTGAGGTTACTAAAGGTACGCAATTTGCAGGTTGATGAATCTGCTTTTACTGGAGAAGCCATTCCAGTGGAGAAATCTACTCAACCATTAACACCGGATACCCCTTTGGCAGAACGAACTAACATGGCATACCCTGGGAGTTTTGCTAGCTTTGGGCAGGGTAAGGGGATTGTTGTAGCTAGGGCAAATGCTACGGAAGTTGGTCAGATTTCCCAATCCATGGAAAGTCAAGTTAACCTAACTACACCCCTTACTCGCAAGTTTGCAAAATTCAGTCGCACTCTGCTTTACGCCATTTTGACCCTAGCAACTTTAACCTTTGTCATAGGATTAGGGCAGGGAGAATCCTGGGTTTATATGTTTGAAGCTGCGATTGCCATGGCTCTGAGTGCAATTCCAGAGGGACTTCCAGCAGTAGTAACTATTACCCTAGCTATTGGGGTTAACCGTATGGCTAAAACGTCATGCCATTATTCGCAAAACTTCCAGCAGTGGAGGCATTGGGAAGCGCAA
>CBZS010000149.1 GCA_000613065.1 Richelia intracellularis
GGGGTTGGTTTAGGCGATCTACTTGCCCAAAAATCAGGCTCTAAGTACTGATAAAGGGCAGTTGGGCGGCTGCGGTGGTGGATGAGTTAAAAAAAGAACCACGGGACATTTTTGTGGACAAGTATCGCATGAGTGGTTTTTGGGATACACCCTTGGATAGTATTTTGAAAAATCTGGGCAAAACCACCTTATTTTTTGCCGGGGTAAATGCGGATCAATGTGTACTATGTACCCTGCAAGATGGGAATTTTTTGGGATATGACTGCATTTTAGTTAAAGACTGTAGTGCCACCACATCCCCAGAATACTGTTGGCAAGCCACTCTCTATAACGTCAAACAATGCTTTGGTTTTGTCACCGACTCTGAAGATATTCTCACAGCCCTGAATCAAACCAGCAAC
>CBZS010000150.1 GCA_000613065.1 Richelia intracellularis
GCACACCACGCGTCACCATACACATATGACTAGCTTCCACAACCACCGCAACACCTTGGGGTTGTAACAAGCCTTGGAGTGCATCAGCGATTTGTAAAGTTAATCTTTCCTGTACTTGTAAACGTCGCGCATACATTTCACAAATACGAGCAATTTTCGATAATCCAATCACTTTGCCATTAGGAATATAAGCCACATGAGCGCGACCGATTATTGGCAAAATGTGGTG
>CBZS010000151.1 GCA_000613065.1 Richelia intracellularis
TAAAACTCCCCATCCAAAGGAAATAGGGTATTTATCTTTCTTCCTCCATAACCGATTCTATTGGCGATTACTGTGCCAAATAATGTGGTCAATTTCCGCGACAATTTTTTCTTGTGTGTTCTGTTTACTGAGTCTGTGCCTGCACACTCTGCCTCTATTTCATCTTGACTGCGTTTATCAAAATATCCGGCGTTGCATAAGTGCGCGATGAATTAGCGTTTGAAACCATTGAGAAATCGTTGAAAATTTAGTGAAATCATCCCCTGATTCAGCAACGCCAAATATCCTTGTAACAACCGTCTCAATAGTTCGTATCTATTCTCAAGTAAGTTACTCTCTATCTGGGAGTGTTCTAACCCACAAATGCTGTCTGAGTCTAACCAACTAACTATCTGTTCAAATAGTTCTCGTGCTTGTGAGCAAAACATACCTTGATTTTATGTAGATGCTTGCATAGGGTGTGGAACTGTTCCTGTTTTTTCACTTTTTACACGCCAATTCCATCAAGTACATTTTTGGCTGTCAATACTACTCTGGTTCACTTGTCATTTATTATTCTTATATCATACTCCGTACTACCAATAGAGTCGCACCCATATGAATTAAGCCATACATTGAAGAGTTAATTGAACAAGGCTTGATGACAGAAGCTTGCTGTGATTCAGTAGGAATTACAGCAAGCTTTAGAGGAGAATTCAACGGCAAATTCGAACTTTCAGGGATTTAGTAAATCTAGGAAAAAGAATCTTTTATTTTGGATTTACAATGCTAAACATCTAGATACTAGACAGAAGAGAATTAAACAAACTATCATTGCAGTTGCAAATAATCAGAGTCCCTTGAACCGATAACTGAATATGTAAAAGTTTTGATTTGTTTTGAATTATTTACCATTATTACCCATATTCAACTGACTTAATTCTTGGCATTTCTCTACAGCTTTTTGATAAGCAACTAAATATTCTTTTCCACCCAACATCACATCCCCATAATATTCATAGGGTGCATCACCGTAAATTGGTAGGGGGTCATCTTCTGGGTAATCTTCCTGGGACTCTTCAATCATTGCCTTCAGTTGTTTAAGGGTTAAGTTTTGTGCTGAAAAATACCATATATCTTTGGTGCTTTTTGTCAAATGTTTGAAATTTGGATCGACAATGCGAATCCCGGATTTCTCTCCCGACGTATCTGTTAACTCTAGCCAAGCAGATTCTATGGGATGATATGGTTTTTGGTGTCTGACTACAAAGCCTTGCACATAACTAGCCCCTTCAGTAGACAATACCGCCTTATAAGCATTATCAAAGGGTTTTTTCCCGTTGCTCTTAATGCGAACGCTTACTTGTAGAGAAAGTTCTTCATCTAATATTTTATTCATGCACAGAAAAGTCCACACCAGAGGCTGGTATATCCTACCATTTTCAGAAGTAGAGAAGCAGCGAAAGACTCACACAATTAAGACTTATAACTGTCAGCTATCCACTGATAGCTACCAACTGGCAACTGATAATGCCCTAGCTATGGCAAAATAAAACGGTAAGAAGAAAAATTTATAGATAAAGGTAATTTAGTGAGTTCTACCTCTGTTGATACTGCTGCTACGCGTCGCGTAGTATTCCCCTTTACAGCCATTGTGGGTCAGGAAGAAATGAAACTGGCTCTAATTTTAAACGTGATTGACCCCAAAATTGGCGGTGTGATGATAATGGGTGATCGCGGTACAGGTAAATCCACAACTATTAGAGCATTGGCTGATTTGCTTCCAGAAATCCCGGTGGTTGCTAACGATCCTTTCAATAGCCACCCCCACGATCCTGATTTGATGAGTGATGACGTTAGACAAATGTTACTCAAAGGTGAGGAAATTCCCGCAGCTCAGAAAAAGGTAGAAATGATTGACTTACCTTTGGGAGCTACAGAAGACAGGGTTTGTGGAACCATTGATATTGAAAAGGCTTTATCTGAAGGAGTGAAAGCCTTTGAACCCGGTTTGTTGGCTAAAGCGAATCGGGGTATCCTTTATGTAGATGAAGTTAACCTCCTCGATGATCACTTAGTAGACGTATTGCTTGATTCTGCTGCTAGTGGCTGGAACACAGTGGAAAGGGAAGGTATTTCCATCCGTCACCCTGCACAGTTTGTATTAGTTGGTTCTGGAAACCCAGAAGAAGGAGAATTACGTCCCCAGTTGTTAGATAGATTTGGGATGCATTCGGAAATTCATACCGTCAGGGAACCTGCTTTGCGGGTACAAATTGTAGAACAAAGGTCGGAATTTGACCAAAATTCCCCAGAGTTTCTAGCTAATTACAAGACAGAGCAAAAAGAATTACAGCAGCGTATTGTTAATGCTCAACAACTCCTGCCTCAAGTCAATATTGATTATGATCTTCGAGTTAATATTTCCGAGGTTTGCTCTGAATTAAACGTGGATGGTTTGCGGGGAGATATTGTTACTAACCGTGCAGCTAAAGCTTTAACTGCTTTTGAAGGACGCACTGAAGTGACAGTTGAAGATGTTCAACGAGTAATTACCCTCTGTTTGCGTCACCGACTCCGTAAAGATCCGTTGGAAACTATTGATTCTGGTTACAAAGTAGAAAAGGCTTTTGCCCGAGTTTTTGGTGTAGAGCTACCAGAAGATGCAGCACAAACCAACGGTACGGCTCAGAAACTAGGTGCGAGGTAAAGGATTACATTTATCTTCTATCTATTTTAGGGAGCGTCTTGCTCCCTGGTTTTCTAAAATCAATTTTGAGCGTTTATTCATTAATCAGAACTAATCATCTTAACGAATGTTGATAGTTGACAATTGCCAGTTAAAATTTCTTCTAACATTCCCCTTAATTCCCTCAAATTATCAGGAATTTTAAGAGGATGTTTTAAAAGGTGGGAGGTATCATAAAAAAGCTCACAAGGCATATGCTGATAATTATAGAAAACAGCACCCCGTGAGCAAATGACTAAGAATTATCCTAGC
>CBZS010000152.1 GCA_000613065.1 Richelia intracellularis
AGAACCTGCAGGGGCTAAAGGTGCACGTTCTGCCAGGTTTATCAGATGAAAGATAAAGTTAAAAGACTGCACACTATCTGAGTGGATGGAGGATATCGGGGGTAAGATTTTGCCGACTGGATAATCGATGTTTTTCGTTGAATTGTGGAAGTGGTTTTCAGACCCTTAGAAAAGAAGGGTTTTACCCTTTTACCAAAACCTTGGGTTGTACAACGAACTTTCTGGTGGCTCAATTGGTGTAGAAGATTAAGTAAGGACTATGAAAAGCTACCTGAAACTTCTGAGACTTTTATTTATATTGCAATCATACGTATCATCGTCAGGTGACTTGCATCATTTGTAACTCACTTCAACTTTTAAAACATCCTCTTAGAGCACGTTAGGGAAAGGGATTAGTTATAATATTTTCCCTATTTCCCATTCCCACCATAAAGACTTTTATGGCTAACCCTAATATAGAAGTACTTCTATTTCAAAAGGGGAAACCCTAATTTTTCTCTCTGTTCCACATACATTTGAGCAACTTTCCTTGCTAAGAGCCTAATTCTGCGAATATAACGCGTCCTCTCAGTTACAGATATCACACCTCTGGCATCAAGTAAATTAAAAGTATGGGAGCATTTAATAA
The DNA here is from genome assembly GCA_000613065.1 of Richelia intracellularis. GTDB lineage: Bacteria > Cyanobacteriota > Cyanobacteriia > Cyanobacteriales > Nostocaceae > Richelia > Richelia intracellularis_B. The sequence goes on from CBZS010000152.1 coordinate 629, forward strand.
CATAATCTAAACAGGGTAATACTAGACTTTTATCTGCCAACTGCTTCGCTTCTTCCTCATACATATTAAATAGCTTCAGCAACATATGTGGGTTAGAAGCCTCAAAATTATAAGTACATTGTTCTATTTCCCCCTGGAGATGCACATCTCCATAATTGATATTGTCCATCCACTGAATTTTGGTAATCGCCTCTACACCTTGTAAATACATTGCTAACCTTTCTAGTCCGTAGGTAATCTCAATAGATACCGGACGGCAATCAATTCCACCACACTGTTGGAAATAGGTAAATTGAGTCACTTCCATCCCATCTAGCCATACTTCCCAACCGGTACCCCAGGCTCCAACAGTAGCATCTTCCCAATTATCTTCTACAAATCGCACATCATGATCTTCTGGGCGTATACCTAAAGCCCGTAAAGAATCCAGATAAATGTCTTGAATATTATCCGGCGATGGCTTGATAAGTACTTGATACTGGTAATAATGCTGAAAGCGATTGGGATTTTCCCCATAGCGCCCATCTGTCGGACGACGACATGGTTCCACATAAGCAACAGACCAAGGCTCAGGACCTAATGCTCTTAAGAAAGAGTGGGGATTTTTAGTTCCCGCACCCTTTTCCATGTCATAGGATTGAGCAATTAAACAACCGCGATGACTCCAGAAATCATTCAATATAGCTATTACCGACTGAAAATTCACAATAATCTTTCCTTGAAAACTATCAATAGCCCAAGAAGCGCTCCTAAAAATGGCTCCATGGCCACAATCAATATTATCTAGTTACCAGTGTGAATGATTCAGATTTGAGTCATTCACACTGGTAATAGTTCTATCCAAAACCCGATGCAATCTATTATTTTGTGCAAACCATTTAAAAAACCTAACTCAGGCTCTAGAGAAAAACATACTTAAATAGACATTCAAGAAAAAATTTTTTTAGAAAAAACTTTGGGCTCAGAAAGCTTGCTACGATTAGACTTCCAGCTTTTTGCGAAGAAAGACAGATATTTTTTTCT
>CBZS010000153.1 GCA_000613065.1 Richelia intracellularis
CGGTTCGACGTCAGAGAGAAATTCTTTAAGTTCTGTTACCCAATGGCTGGGATTATATGCGTCGGTTGCTGACTGGGGGAAAAGCCGATGAACCCCAGTTACCGACACCTGCGGTACTCAAGAATATCTTAGTGGATTTGGGACCTGTTTATATCAAGTTAGGTCAGTTACTTTCCACCCGCCCCGACTTCTTGAATATTAAGTATATTGAGGAATTGTCAACATTACAAGACGAAGTACCGCCTGTAGATTGGTTTGAGGTGGAGCTTGTTATTCGTCAACAGTTGCAAGCTAATATATCAGAGGTTTTTACGACTATTGATCCTCAACCTATCGCTGCGGGTTCCATTGCCCAAATTCACCGAGCAACATTGATGGATGGTAGGGAAGTTGCACTGAAGATCCAGCGACCAGGAATTGATACTACAGTAGCTAAAGATATTTCTTTTATTCAAGGGATCGCTGACTTAGTTGCACTGACTTAGTTTGGGCCAAATTACGAAATTAAGTCTATTGCTGATGAGTTTTGTCAGGCATTAGAGGCAGAATTAGACTTTACCAGAGAAGCAGCTTTTACAGATCAATTACGGCAGAATTTATCTCGTAGTCCTTGGTTTGATCCCCAGCAAATAGTGGTAGCATAAATTTACTGGAATTTGACTTCTCCCAAGTTACTAGTGATGGAATGGCTTGATGCTAAGCCCTTATTGTCAGTCAATTTTGACAATATGAATGCGAGTCAGGATATCAGCACACGACAAAAGGCAATTACCACTTTATTGTTTCGTGCTTTTTTTCAACAGATATATGTGGATGGGTTTTTTCATGCCGATCCACACCCTGGCAATTTATTTTATCTTCAGGATGGACGTATTGCTCTATTGGATTGTGGCATGGTGGGGAAACTCGATCCCCGCACCCAGCAAATATTGACTGAGATGTTGCTGGCAATAGTGGATTTAGATGTACAAAGCTGTGCTCAATTCACCTTACAATTAGCGACTTCTGCCCAACCTGTAGTTTTATCGCGGCTCGAAAATGATTATGACCGGATCCTGCGGAGGTATTATAATCTGATCCTATCACAAATTAATTTTGCTCAGGTAATTTATGAAATCCTGCAAATAGCTCGTAACAATAAAATCCGTCTGCCTAGTAATATGGGTTTATATGCCAAAACTTTAGCAAATTTAGAAGGGGTGGCACGGACATTAAATCCAGAATTAAATTTTATCGATGAGATTCAACCATTAATTACTGATTTAGTTAGGAGACAAATCTTAGGCAATAGTCCATTGCGTTCCCTCTTAAGAACGATATTGGATATCAAAAGTTTATCACTACAATCTCTAAGGCAAGTCGAACTATTTCTAGATCGGTTTACATCAGAAACCTTACAGTGGAATCTTCTATCAAAGGTTTATATAGCTTGGGTCGTACCATGGATGATGCAGCCAATCGTCTTTCATTTAGCATATTAGTTGGTTCTTTAATTATGGGTGCAGCAATTATTTCTGCAAATGCACAGACCTCTCAGCTATTATTAAGTAATATATTATTTACTGCCGCTAGTTTATTGGGACTGTGGTTAATTATTCGTATTTTGCGATCAGGACATTTAAGCTGAACTAATTTTAGATTTTTGATTAGAAAGGGGAAGTTGATAGTTAATCTTCCCCTCAGGATTACCCTACTTGCTAGCCTGATGGAAAGCCACTCCTTGTCTATACTGGGAAGCCACCCTTCCACCGCAATGGCTTACCGTGTGTCCCATTCTCCTTCTGCTCTCTCACATATCTCTGCTCTATGTCCATAATTGTTGCTAAGTATCTCAACAAAACCTATCCTGTTGCCATTAAAGAGCCAGGATTTAGAGGTACCTTAACCCATTTTTTTCGCCGTACCTATCGTAATATAGCCGCAGTCACAGATGTTTCCTTTGAAATTTCTCGTGGAGAAGTGGTAGGTTTTTTAGGGCCCAATGGTGCGGGTAAAACTACAACCTTGAAAATGCTGACTGGGCTAATTCATCCTTCTGCGGGCGAAGTCCGGGTGTCTGGATATATTCCTTTTCGTCGTCAGGCAGCTTTTTTGGAAAAAATTACCCTAGTTATGGGACAAAAGCAGCAATTATTATGGGATATTCCCGCAATGGATTCTTTGAAAATTAACGCTGCGGTGTATAACATATCCGATAAAGAGTTTCAAAATAGGGTAGGGGAATTAACAGAAATGCTCTCATTAAAAGGTAAATTAACCCAACCTGTACGTAAACTTTCCCTAGGGGAAAGAATGAAAGCCGAATTATTAGCAGGACTATTACATCGTCCCCAAGTACTATTTTTAGATGAGCCAACTTTAGGGTTAGATGTGAATGCCCAAGTAGGAGTGAGGGACTTTTTAAGACAATATAATCAACGCTATCAAGCCACAGTTTTACTAACTAGCCATTATATGGCAGATATTACTGCTTTATGCGAACGGGTATTGGTAATTTACCAAGGTACCTTAATGTATGACGGGAGTTTAGACAAACTATTAGAACATTTTGCCCCCTACCGGGAAATTCATTTAGAGTTAGCAAATCCTTTACCTAGGGAGAATTTATTACTTTATGGAGATGTGCAAAATATTGATGGGCGTTCTGTATCTTTTATTGTTCCTCAAGAAAACCTGACTAAAACAGTTTCTCAAATTTTATCCCACTTAGAAGTAATTGATTTAACTGTGGGTGAGCCACCGATTGAAGAAGTAATTGGTAGAGTATTTCAGACTGGTATTTTTTAGATACAAGTGGTTGGGTGTAATTAAAGAAAACAGATTTATTGCAATTAGATTTAACACTTTTATTGTAGTTGTTTCTTACTTTAGCATAATTATTGATGAAATTATTTCTACATTTTTTAAGCAGAGATAGCAATACCCCTTACATCTATTTTAATCATCAAAACTAGTGTCAACAACTAATAACTGTAATATATTTTTACGAATGTTTCACTATACATAGAACAACTAGAATCTTCAATGAAATTAATGCTATTCATTCAAATAAATTGTAGAAAAACCTTTACTTTACTTAGTGTTTACTATGCCTATATGGTAGAGTATCGAGCTGAATTGATTTTTTGGATGCTATCTGGTTCATTGCCTATTATTCTTATGGGTGTGTGGATACAAGCAGCACCAGGGGGAGAATTTGGTTTTACATCTGTAGAATTTGCTCGTTATTTTTTGGCGGTTTTTTTCGTAACACAACTAACAGTTGTATGGGTAGTTTGGGAATTTGAAAAAGAGGTAGTACAAGGAAAACTTTCACCAAGGTTACTGCAACCGATGGATCCAGTATGGCATCATGTCATTTCTCATATTGCAGAAAGAATAGCTCGACTTCCCTTTGCATTTATATTTATAGGTTTATTTGTCTTGCTTTATCCCCAAGCTTTTTGGATACCAAGTTTAGTAAATACAATGTTGTTTTTATGCTCCATAACTTTGGTATTTACACTGAGGTTTACAATTCAATATACCTTTGGTCTTTTTGCCTTTTGGACTGAAAGAGCAAGTGCCTTCGAAAGTTTTTGGATGTTATTTTATTTATTTCTATCTGGCTTAATCGCTCCTTTAGATGTCTTCCCGGAAGCAGTAAAAAAAATAGTCTTACTGACTCCTTTTCCCTATTTAATAAACTTTCCTGCTAGTATTTTAGTTGGTTTGCCAGTAGATATTACGCGGGGATTTTTGTTAATGCTGGGTTGGTTGTTGTTCTTTTTAGGTATTAATCGTTGGCTCTGGCGAAAGGGTTTAAGACATTATTCTGGGATGGGAGCTTAGGAATTGGCGGATGTTAATTTATGAACGATGGGTACGATTTACAATTACCAGCAGCTTGTTTACTTCGCCCTGCAAATGCCAATGATTTATGGTCAATTCGACGGCTGGTATTTGGTGCTAAACTCGATCCAACTCAAATTTGCTGGCAACAATTTTGGGTAATTGAATCTATTAATAAGGTGGTGGCTTGCGCTCAACTAAGGAATTTCACAGATGCCCAAGAATTGGGTAGTTTAGTTGTTTGCCCAGAATGGAGGGGTAAGGGTTTAGGTCGGTTGCTAACTAAACATTTGATTTCCCAGGCTACTCAACCCTTATATTTAGAATGCCTTGGTAAAAGATTGGTGGATTTTTACCGTCCTTCAGGTTTTATAACATTTCCCTTTGAACAATTACCGCGATCGCTACAAAATAAATTTAGATTATCTCAGTTAGGAAAAATCATCATCTGCCTTCCGGTTAATTTTATGCATTATCCAGAAAATTATTAGACTTGTTTCTAGCTTTTTATAAAGATTGGATTAATCAAAAAAATCATAGATATTATGAAAAAAATGGTGACCTTAATTTTACTAAAGCAGAAGATTACACGCCAGAGCAAGTGGAAAAGATGAAGAAATTAGTGAATCCAATCTTAATTGCCATGCCTCCCAAAGGGAAAAACACTGCAATAGTTGGTTGGTCATGATGATATATTTGAAGCGGCTACTGGAATCTATCCCGAACCACAAGGTATGGCTTATGTTATGAAACCCAATGGGAAAAATTTTGAGTTAATAGCCAATGTGCTCCCAGATGAGTGGAAGCAATTAGGAGGATAAAAATTCAAGCGGTTAAAACTTGCTCTTGTTGATCATATGGTGTTAACCGCAAAATTATTTGGGTGCGACTCTTTTAGTAAGACGGAGAGTGGAACTTAGACAGGTATTGGAAGAGGTGGAGGGGTAGTAGAACAACGAGCTTTGCTTTGAGAACTTGCTTGATCAAAGGAATACCACTAGAGTACAAAGCCAGGTGATTCCGTTTATGTTCTTGTTGTAGATGAAGCTGCCAATACTCATCCCAATCGCCACTGATGTATAAAGAACCCAGGGGTAAAACAGCCTCAGCACCCCTCATGGTCCATGTAGCCCCAGTAATATCCATCCTGTCTTTAATCAGTCAGGTGGCGAGAAGCACCCTCAATCACCCCCGTGGCCATGGGGAATCCAGCTTTTAAGTAATCGTCATATTTGAGGTTTTTGGCATTGTTAAGTAAATATCTAGCACAGGGATCCACCGGTTTACGTTCTTGGGGGGTGAGTTTGGGTAAAGTCGCACTCCGGCGCATACCTGGGGCAACTGAACTTGATTTACCTTCAAGGATAAGCTGTAAACGTTTGCTCTCCCAAGCTTCTGCCTGTGTTGAAGTCTGAGAATAAAAGACAAATGCAGCTTTCCACAAATACTCAATCACATGGATAATATCCCTGTCTTAGTCCATGAGAATATTGCTGTGCTGGTAGATTAAACTCCCCATCCAAAGGAAATAGGGTATTTATCTTTCTTCCTTCATAACCGATTCTATTGGCGATTACTGTGCCAAATAATGTGGTCAATTTCCGGGGCAATTTTTTCTTGTGTGTTCTGTTTACTGAGTCTGTGCCTGCACACTCTCCCTCTATTTCATCTTGACTGCGTTGATCAAAATATCTTTGTTTGTAACAACCGTCTCAATAGTTCGTATCCATTCTCAAGTAACTTACTCTCTATCTGGGAGTGTTCTAACCCACAAATGCTGTCTGAGTCTAACCAACTAACTATCTGTTCAAATAGTTATCGTGCTTGTGACCAAAACATACCTTGATTTGATGTAGATCCTTGCATAGGGTGTGGAACTGTTCCTGTTTTTTCACTTTTTACAAGCCAATTCCATCAAGTACATTTGTGGCTGTCAATACTACTCTGGTTGACTTGTCATTTATTATTCTTATATCATACTCTGTACTACCAAAAGAGTCGCACCCAAATTATTTATTGGCAAAAATTGGACGTTGCTGAATCAGAGTATAAATCGGTATTTCTGCTAAATTTCAGTAAATAAACTTTGCGCCTTTACGCCTACCCTGTGGAACGACTACTTCCTAGTGCGTGAGTGAGGTTAATTCATCCCGCAAATATGCAACCCCAAAAATTGAAATTTTTGGGGTTGCATATTTGCGGGATGAATCAACCAGATACAGGTATTTCTCTATACTTAAAGTAATGAAGTAACAATCGAATAGAGTGCTGAAGCATATCTACGGATTTAGAGTAGCATAATGTTTTTCGATGTAGACGTGGCAGATAATGACGTAAACGTGTGTTTTACCCTTCTACTCTGGTCATTGTTTTGCTAATAATATGGTCTCCTGGTTCAACAAAACTGGCGTAAACTTTCCATCCATCTGTGACAGAAAAATAGCACTTCCAGAGGTAGACAATATGCCACAAAGGTTGAAAGGTTTCTGCACTATGGTGTCCCAGTACCCAAGCTAAAATTCCTTGGCGGAAATGGTCTACTGCTGTCCACAACCAAATGTTGTTTTTTTGGAACGGACGAAAGTTTCTAATTTGTCCAGTTCTCCAACTTATGGGATATCCTCTATTGATGGTGCATCTGGCAATTTTTCACCAACTTGTTTTACCCAACTAATTATGGTTGTGTGATGAACTCCTTTTTGGCGTTTAATAGCCCTAAATCCCGAGCCATTAACCTATGCTTTTTTTTAAGCATTCTTGTTTGATCTCATTTGAGTATCCTTTTGGTGGATTATAGATATCTATAAATTGGCGTTCGCAATTTACACAAATGTGATTTTGTTTACCTCGACGTTTCCCATTTTTTCTAATCCTCGTACACTTGCAGTATGGACAATGCACAGTAGAACACCTCAATTCATCCCTCTATTATGCAACGCCCTTCTTGCTGAAGCTAAGATAAATTCAACCATTGCCCTATCTGCTGGTACACTAGCTTCCCCCTGACCTTGTACCATTAAGACTTGGCGTTCGCTAGCAGGAGGATAAGACATCTGTGCGACTAGTTGATCTTGATTTGCTCGATCAGTATGCTTATTGCTCACATTACCACTTGTAATGGTAGGTGACATAAACTATATACCCGTTGCGATCGCAGTTAAGAATTTGGAAGTTGTCATCACTCTCTTTTCATATTGACAACCAACATCCTAATACCTGAAATTGCAAATAACAATCTCAAGTCAAATTATCTTTAAATTCATTCCCCAGAAAAAAACTCCTTGAATTCACATATTGATGTGAATTCAAGGAGATATAATTAAAAAAAAAATCATATGTTAGCGGCATTTTTTTATTAGCAACTACCAGCCCAAGTAACCCATTTATGGGATAAGCCAGTATCATGCATGATTGTTTCATCAATATTTTCTTTGGAAACTGTGGTTCCAGTTAAATCTGCACCCCGCATATCAGCTTCATCGAGGTTACAACCCATCAAATTTGCACCACAAAGATTAGCTCCAGTCAAATCTGCACCACTCAATTCAGCATCTACAAGATTTGTTCCTGGCATAATTGCTCTAACTAAATTTGCACTCCTCAAATCTGCTCGATATAAATTAGCTCCCTTGAGGTTGATATTAATTAAATCTGAACCAATCAAATTAATATCAGTTAAATCTGCACCACTCAAATCTGCACCACTCAAATCTGCACCACTTAGATTAGCACAACTTAAATTACATCCCTTCAATTTAGCTCGACTTAAATCTGCACCACTCAAATCCACACCACTTAGATTAGCACAACTTAAATTTATGCGAGATAGTTTAGCTTGATGCAAAATTACTCCACGAAAATCTCTCTCTCCCGCTGCATATTGACTTAGGAGTTTCTTAATATCCATATTATCTTCCTCCCAGGTGTTAGGGTCATTAAGTTAATATATTTTCCTGTTGGTCTAACTCCTCAACCACACTAAGAACGATTCATGTAGTCATTATTAACTCGAAACATTGATTGAAACTCGTGTTCCTATTGTGCTTGAGTTTTTTAATACTAAAACATTTTCTTAACGGAAATATGCATAAACATTAAACTTTATCCCTAGATTATTAGTCTATCAATTTTATCAATATTTGTTAATATAAGTCGACTAAGATTTTTGTAAAATAACTCTCTCTAGGATATTCAAATATATCGTTTTTTGAAGACAAAATAATTCTATACCGTGTTCAGAAAAAAGCGGAGTCTTAAACCATGATGTTCTCCTATAACTAGCAATATCGGCGTTACATAAGTGCGGGATGATTTCACTAAATTTTCAACGATTTATCAATGGTTTCAAACGCTAATTCATCCCGCACTTATGCAACGCCAGATTTAAATATGCAGGTGACAGACCCCTTTATTCACCAAATTATCCTGACACTACAACTGGAATTAAGGGAAAATCAAACAATCCGTTCCCTCTATGCTGATTCCTTGGGGCATACTCTTGGTTTACATTTATTGAAACGTTATGCCAAGCTGGATGATGCAATTACTGCCAATGTAGGCTACAACCACGACTTAATATAAGCGATAGCTTATATTCACGATAACCTGGGCTAATCAATTCAATTCGTAGATT
>CBZS010000154.1 GCA_000613065.1 Richelia intracellularis
TTTCCAATCCAGTTTGTCCTGGTAACATCCAATCTAGAATTAATAGATCATAATTACCTACATTTGCAATTTGACCACCCCTACTACCATCATATGCCGTGTCAACGTCATATCCTTCACCACTGAGTACTCGACTTAAAGGCTGCGTCAGTTCAATTTCATCATCAACTACTAAAATTTTCATATTCTCTTTGCTGCAGATGTATTAATGTCATCAAAGTCTTTAAATCATTGCTCTTACCGGAATATACAGCTTTCCGCTATGATAATCGTACTGTGCCTTGACTACTCTGAATATGCTTACTGTTGCATTACCCAAAGGTGGACTTCTCAAAGATAGTATTCGTCTTCTGAAAAATGTAGGTTTAGATTTTAGTAAGTTTTTGAATGCTGACAGCCGTCAACTACAAATTAACGATAGTAGTGGAACTGCAAAAGGATTACTGGTGAGAGCACAAGATGTACCTGTGTACGTAGAATATGGTCAGGCACAACTAGGGATTGTGGGATTTGATGTATTGCAGGAAAAAAAACCACAAGTTGCTCACCTTGTAGATTTAAACTTTGGTTATTGTCGGATGTCAGTGGCAGTTAAGCAATCTAGCTCCTATAAATCACCGTTGGATTTACCAGCCCATGCTAGGGTTGCTTCCAAGTATGTTAGCTGTGCCCGAGAATACTTTCAGAACTTAGATTTACCTGTGGAAATAGTTCCTTTGTACGGTTCTGTAGAATTAGGACCTATTACTGGTATGTCAGAAGCTATCGTCGATATAGTATCTACCGGAAAGACCCTGAAAGAAAATGGACTGGTAGAAATTGCAACTTTATATGAGAGTACGGCATATTTAATTGCCCATCCCCTCAGTTACCGTTTAAACAAGGATAATTTAAGTGATTTAATTGGGAAAATTCGAGAATCTCCTGTAGCTAAAGGCGTTGCTGAATCAGGGGATGAATTAGCATTTGAAACCATTGATAAATCGTTGAAAATTTAGTGAAATCATCCCCTGATTCAGCAACGCCTACCTAAAAATAATGGATAATAATGATTGTGTAAGGATACTATAAAACTTCTCAGCCATAAGAAAAAGTTTATGATTTCCTTTTCAATTAGATAAATCTTATTATTTTTTTAACCATCTGTTACCCCAACGTACTGAATCCCGAATCCAAGATAGAGCTATAACAAAAGCTACTATTCAGGGAATTGATGAACTCAAGCCAATATAATATTTGCAAGTTCAATATTTCCTTGTAAAGTCAGCGCGAAGCTTGATGAAGGAGTGTGTATTTATGCTTTGCAATCGCTCTCAAGGGAAACAAGTGTGTTTACCTTTATTATTATCTAAAGATAATCCACGGTTAATGAGTATGCTCAAGGGCTTAAAAAGTTGTGAAATGCCTAAACCCAAGTAAAACAGGTTTCCATTCATCATTAAGGTCTATGAACCCTTATTTCAATATCCCTGCCTGGGTGAAAGCATATTGGGAGGGAATTTTAGTAGATAGGGAATAAATAAATGGAGTATAGGAAGCAGATGTTCACTAAGCAGTTTACCTTGAGCGTTCGCCTAGCGTGTCCGCAGGACTTAGCCAAAAGGAGTGGAATTAGAGCAACAGCAGCAGAGAGGTGATATAAATTATGCCTGATTTTCCTTTACTCTTTACTCTTTCTTTCTTCAATAGATAATTCGTAGGGTGGTAATCCCCAGTACATAATTCTCTGTTTTAACCAACCGGTGGAGATATAGTTTGCGATCGCAGTATTTACTTTACGTCGCAGTTCATCGTACTGCAATCCTTTGGGGATGATTACTGATAGGGGTTCTGTGGATAGTTTAATGGGAATGAGACCATATTGGGGATATTCTTGTATCCAACCTGTTAGTACCGTCCCATCCGCAGCAAAGGCGATCGCGATATTATTTTCTAGAACCCTTCTCCCTTCCTCGTAAGAATCCACACCCACTAATTTGGCGTTGGGTAGGTAAAATCTCAAACTAGCAATGCTACTAGAATTTTTCAGCACCCCTATTTTTTTTGTAGCCAAATCTTTTAACTTTACCAAGGATGTATCTTTAGTGACTAAGAATGTTCCATCCAAATAGTAGGGAACACTAAAACTTACAATCCTTGACCTTGAAGCAGTTGCCGTTATCCTGGCGATCGCTAAATCCACCCTATCATTTAATAACATCGATAACCGATCGCGGTTTTCCACAGGCACTAGTTTGCTAGCATTATTTTTATCCAGCAAGTCTGTTGCTAATTTCTGGGCTAAATCAATCTCTAAACCCTGTAAATCGCCCTTTGAATCCCTAAATGCTAACGGGCGCACATTCTCTTTAACAGCAATTTTGATGTAGCCACGACGCTGTATTTCCGATAACTCGGCGGCTGCTGCTGATACTGGAATTAATGTTACAAACAAAGCAGCAATTAAGACCAAGATAGCGATAGCGGATATTAGCAGATGTAACTGTGAAAACAGATTTTTTCGTTGATTAAGTAGATTTTTTATCCACAGTTGCCAGCGAATATTCATCCGTATAAGTACCTGTTACATCCGTAATAAATCCGTCACTATTCTTACTTCGCTTGTTGAATTGCCAATTCTGCAATTTTGCTAAATGCAGATGGATCGAGTACTGCCATTTGTGCCAACATTTTGCGGTTAAGTTGGATGTCAGCTTTTTTCAAGCCGCCCATGAACTTACTGTAACTCATACCATGCTGACGTACAGCAGCATTGATGCGGGTAATCCACAAACGACGGAAATCACGCTTACGCTTTTTGCGATCGCGGTAAGCATTCCGTAATGCTTTCATTACCTGCTGATTAGCGGTTCTAAACAGAGTAGAGTGAGAACCACGAAAACCTTTTGCTAATTTGAGAATTTTTTTGCGGCGTTTGCGAGCAACATTACCGCGTTTTACCCTTGCCATAGTTTAATTTCCAATCAAATAGACTTACAAATATGGGAGCATTCCCCGCACGTTGTCCATATCGCCTTCATGGACAATTACCGTTTTTGATAACTTACGTTTTTTGTTAGTAGTTTTATGTTCTAACAAGTGATTCTTAAAAGCCTTGCGACGCACAACTTTTCCGCTACCAGTAGCGCGAAATCTTTTTGCCGCAGCCTTACGAGTTTTGAGTTTAGGCATGAATTCGCTTTTATTCGACACAATCGGCAATTATAACATTGGGTATAGGTTCAGTAAATAAGGCAGGGCAGGAAATTCATTAAGTACTTACAGGTTATGGTAGTCTTCTAGAAGTAATGATGTGAGTTTGTATAACCTTTCTCTGTTCAAGGATAAGGAAACAAACATCAATCACTTGTTTAACACTGCCCAAATCTGCCTTCTAGGCTTAAGTCGTGGAACTCATTCACTGTAATTGTTTCGTAGGTTGGACAAACCAGAACATAATTCAACGTTATGGGTATTTGTGGTGAATGAGTAAATTGTATGTGCTGTGTATCAAAACATGGGCTTTTTATGCCTATTCTCTATATCCTATTCCCCAGATTATATAATTCGGGTGCGACTCTTTTGGTAGTACGTATGATATTGGAATAATAAATGACAAGTCAACCAGAATAGTATTGACAGCCAAAAATGTACTTGATGCAATTGGCTTGTAAAAAGTGAAAAAACAGGAACAGTTCCACACCCTATACAAGGATCTACATCAAATCAAGGTATGTTTTGGTCACAAGCAGGAGAATTATTTGAACAGATAGTTATTTGGTTAGACTCAGACAGCATTTGTGGGTTAGAACACTTCCAGATAGAGAGTAAGTTACTTGAGAATGGATACGAACTATTGAGAGGGTTGTTACAAGAATTTATTCCACTAATAACACCCACTAATAACAGAAGGTGATAATGTGCCTGTTGAGTAAGAGGGGTTATATCATCTGATGGCTGGGCGTATTGAAGGACTGAGTAATTTGGAGTGGTCTTTGTTTGAGGATATTTTTCCGAAACCGCCAGAGAAACGCGAATGAGGAATGCCACATTCTTCATTTCGTTATGTACTCAATACCTTACTGTATATATTGATAACAGGGTGTCGTTGGTGTGACGTTCCAAAAGGAGAAGTCTGGGCATCAAACACCTCTGCACATCGATACCTCAAACGTTGGCAGTTGGACGGGACCTTAGAGGCTTTACAACCAGGAATATTGGGGATTGGA
>CBZS010000155.1 GCA_000613065.1 Richelia intracellularis
CAGGTGCCACTGGAGCAGGTGCCACTGGAGCAGGTGCCACTGGAGCAGGTGCGGCTTCCGGAGCAGGTGCCACTGGAGCAGGTGCGGCTTCCGGAGCAGGTGCGGCTTCCGGAGCAGGTGCCACTGGAGCAGGTGCCACTGGAGTACTTTCAGGTGTACTTGCTTCTGTATTTACAGCAACGACAGTGGGTGGAGCCGGTGGTGTTTCTGGAGCACCAGCAGTTGCAGGTGCGCTGACAACAAGGGGTTGTGCTTGTACCAGTGGATCGGGACTAGTCAAGGGTGGTACCTCCATTGGAACATCAGGAGCTACAGTAGCTGCTGTATTTTGGTTTCCAGCACGCAGATTAAAACCACATTGACCACAGAAAGCAGCATCTGCCTGTACAGTTGCTCCACAACTGGGACAATTAGTAGTTGATGGTAAGGGTGTATAACACGCTTCACATTGGACAGCGCCATCTGGGTTAGGGTGATTGCAATTTTGACAGACGATCATGGAATTAAGCCTTTGTTCAAGATCATCGTAAACTATAGTGCTGGCACGCAGAAGCGGAGCTCTAGCTTTAACTTTTTACAATTACTATTGATTTGGCTGCTAGGATGTTAACTCTGAACCTGCTGCTGCATCTAGTAACCACCAAAGTTCTCCTTGGGGTTGAATTAAGCGAGATGGATACTGGGAACTATCCGCTTCTGGTGCAAAGACTTGAGCTAAGGCTGGTCTTTTATTTGCACCTGCTACGACAAACATAACGCAGCGTGCAGCGTTAATAAATGGGTAGGTGAAAGTAAGACGCATACTTCTATCTTTATTACCTACGGTAATTAAGCGATCCCGTACACTTAATGCTTCTGTGTGGGGAAACAATGATGCTGTATGGGCATCATCACCCATCCCTAATAACACTATATCCAAGGCAGGAAAATTTCCTGGGGAAGATTTAAAAAAATCTTGGAGATGCTTTTCATACTTCACTGCTGCGACTTTAGGTTCGGCATCATCCGTGGGCATAGCATGGATGTTTGCTGCTGGAATATCAACTTTATTTAACCATGCATTCCGTGCCATTAATTCATTGCTATCTGGATGTTCTGATGGGACATAACGCTCATCTCCCCAAAACACATGAATTTTATCCCAGGGTAGTTTTTGTTGTGCGAACGCAGCATATAAGGGTTTAGGAGTACTGCCACCAGAGAGAGCAATGGTAAATTGACCCCTTTGTTGAATGGCTGTTTCCATTCCAGATAGTATCAGTTCTAAAGCTCTTGCTATTAATGCATTTTTGTCGCTGAGAACTTCTATATTTTTACTCATTACTCATCCATAATATTGCCAACTTCCAGCAATACAATAGCGAAATTCTACAAATCTTCCTTTTTCCCTTCTAAAAATTTTAATATCCCGACATAAACATAGGTAAAAGGGAAAAATATTATGGGCACCTCGAAAAATTGAGCAAGTAGCTCGCGAGATGAGAGTATAGGGAGAGCACAAGCTGGGGTTGAATCGCCATGGAAGAAAAAAAAGTCGGGGAACTTGAACAGTGATACCAGAAGTTAGAAAGCAAGAAGACCCTGTTGATAAAGTTAGACGAGACGGTGCCGTGGTCATAATTTCCTCCGATTTTAGAACAAGTCCATGACAAGCCCAGAAAAAATAATGCTGGGCGAAAGCCCATAGATGCAATAGTCATGTTCAAAATGCTTGTGCTGCAACAACAGTACAACATCAGTGATGAAGAACTGGAGTACCAGGTCAATGACCGACTATCGTTCATGAGATTTTTGGGCTTGGGACTAGCAGAACCTGTACCAGATGCAACTACAGTTTGGTTATTTCGGCAGCAGTTGAAGCAGCAGGGTCTTATTGAAGAACTGTTTGAGCAATTAATTTGCTCGCGACCGGAGAGACCAAGGCTACCAAGCGAAGGGGAGTCAAATAGTAGATGCCACACTGATTCCAGTTACGAAGCAGCATAATACTAAGGAAGAGAAGCAAAAACTTGCCCAAGGAGAAATTCCCGAAAGTTGGCAGCAAAAGCCTCATAGCTTGTCCCAGAAGGATACCGATGCTCCCTGGAAAAAAAGAATGGTCAGAGTTACTTTGGTTATAAAAACCACATCAGTATCGATGTGAAGTACGGTTTTATTCGTCGCTATCAAGTAACGGATGCCTCAGTGCATGATTCCCAAGTGTTAGGGGCACTGTTGGATGAGCAAAACCAGGGGGAAGAGGTTTGGGTACATAGTGCCGAGGGTAGTGAATTTATTGAATGGATTCTACAGATTTTACAATTCCTCAGTCACATTCATGAACGAGCCTACCGCAATCATCCATTGACTGCAAAACACAAAGAAGATAATCGAGAGCATTCTCAAGTAAGAGCTAAGGTCGAACAGCTTTTTGGTCACTGGGTTCATGAAATGGGAGGCAAGTTAATGGGTTCCATTGGTAAGCAGTCAGTGAAGGCGACTATTGAAGTGAAGAATTTAGTCTACAACTTCAAACGTTATGCATTTTGGGAGAATCAAAATCCGGCGTTGCTGAATCAGGGGATGATTTCACTAAATTTTCAAGGATTTATCAATGGTTTCAAACCCTAATTCATCCCGCACTTATGCAACGCCCAAAATCCTAAAGCTGTGGGATAATTGCATCTAAATTGGCTCTCTTGAGCCAGATTTCAACTATAAATCGTTCCGGTTTAGCTATTTTTTGCTCAACTTCACTTTCTTGTAGTTCTTCGAACCCCCTCAGATTACCTAAGAGGATGTTTTAAAAGTCGAAGTGAGTTACAAATCATGCAAGTCCCCTGACCATGATACGTATCATTGCAATATAGATAAAAGTCTCAGAAGTTTCAGGTAGCCTTTCATAGTCCTTACTTAATCTTCTACACCAATTGAGCCACCCGAAAGTTCGTTCTACAACCCAAGGTTTTGGTAAAAGGGTAAAACCCTTCTTTTTTAAGGGTCTGAGAACCACTTCCACAATCCAACGAAAAGCATCGATTATCCAGTGGGCAAAATCTTCCCCCGGATATCCTCCATCCATCCAGATCGTGTCCAGTCTTTTAACTTTATCTTTCATCTGAGAAACCTACCAGAACGTTTAGTTTAGCCCCTGCAGGTTCTGGCACACTTGCAGAAGTAACCAAGACTCGCAAAACTAGCCCTAACAAGTCAACCGTAATAAATCGCTTACGTCCATGTATTTGTTTTCCTGGGTCGAAACCAACATCCGTACAAATCATGGTTGCGGTTTCAACTCATTGGCTATCAAAGGCTGCTTCCCATGGACTTGCTTCTCGAGTGGCTCCTACCCGAACCCATTGATATAGTTTGTCATGAACCTGAAGCCAAGTACGGTCTTTGCCCCATCTTCTGAAATAAATAGCCATAGACTGTAGACCAAGGTGGTAAATCTCCTGGTAATGCCCGCCATGTACATCCTTGACAAAGTACGTATAAAATCGCGTTTACTACTGGGTACATACATGTTGTTGTACGTGGACGACCACCTGGTTTTGCCTCTGGTAACAGCTATGGGATTAACTCCCACTGTTCCCCGTTAAATTGCTAGGAAAATTCTTAGTCATTTGCTCACGGGGTGCTGTTTTCTATAATTTTCAGCATATGCCTTGTGAGCTTTTTTATGATACCTCCCACCTTTTAAAACATCCTCTAAGACTTGATTCATCGAGGAGCCCTTATCCCTTATGGTGTTTGCTTTTGTACACACAAACAACTATCAAAGATAAGCCTGTGAATTTGTACTTATTCTTGTGAAAATATTCATAGTTTTTGCAGTAATTCTTGAGTCAATTGTGAAAATGCCTTGGAACCTGCCGATTGAGGACTATTAATCACAGCAGGTAAAAAACTATCAACGGCTCTGGCAACGTTCACATCTACGGGTATTTGTGTCTGGCAAATTCTTGGACTACCAAAGTCTTGATTTACACGGTGCATTACCTGTTTATAGTATCTACCTGTAAGTAAATTACTATTGGACATAGTAAATACTATACCCAGCATTTTGATATCAATTTCAGCTTCCTGCTCGTGACTTTCTTTCAATTGTCCAATGCGTCTTTCTAATAGCTGAATTCCCACTACAGACAAAGGCTCTGGTTTTGCAGGAAGTATATAAAAGTTACTAGCAGCTAAAGCACTACGAGTTAAAAGGTTATAACCAGGAGCACAGTCTAAAATGATAAAGTCATATTCTTGACGAATTGGCTCTAAGATCTTTCCTATCAATACTCTTTCAAAGCGATTCCAAATAGTTTCAAAGTTATTCTCTCCTAGACAAATAGCTTGCTCATGTAACATTTCTGAAATTAAAAATTCGTCATACAAATCAATATCACCAGGCAACAAATCAAGACCAGGTAAATTACATACACCAGATTGAATGATTTCTCTGATTGTGTATTTGGGCTTAGAATCTGGGTTAATTACTTGGTCAAGTAAATATCTAAAAGTTTGTCTTTTTTTCCGATGTTTGGCAAAATCCAGAGGAGACATCAAACTGAGAGTTGCACTAATTTGAGTATCTAAATCTAATACTAAAACTCGTTTACCATGATTTTTTGCCAAGCAAGTAGCAATATTCACTGTAAGAGTAGTTTTACCAACTCCTCCTTTCATATTTGCAGTTGAAACTACATAGCCCATTACTTAACTCCTCTGATGACACATTCCCATCTAAGGTATTGCGAATTTATGTTTTTCTGGCACAAATTTGCAAGAATTTTAAGGTTTATCGATTTTCACAATTTAAAGCCGACAATTTAGCTTTGATAAAAGCAGTCAGATTATACCAGCGATGAGTTCATATATCAGTAACATAGAAAAAAAGAAAGGAATAGTGAAAAATTTATTGTATCTTTGTCTTAATCAATACTATTGCCTATGCAAAACCTCAAATAGGGTGAAAGAAAACAAGCTACATTGGTGAGTTTTCTGCTTACTTATTAATTTTTAATTAACTGTTTGGAAATCTTTGCCTGTGAGGAGAAGTTTATCCCCCTGACGCACTTCTAGGGTGGTACATGATGCATCTGTTGGTGCACCACTTTCTGTAATTGGTTCTTTTACTACATACGAATATTCACCATTCTTCCAACCCATGATGCATATACCTTGCCTACAGGTAACTTTCCTTCCGGTTAATTCCAGACATTTACTTTGACTCTCGCAGCCACGGTAACTTAAATTACCCATACCATTAACTCCAGACCAAGATTTTTTGTTACCTATGGTGATTGTCCATTCTTTATTGCTGATGGTGTAGGCATCTGTTTGGTTAGACGGAGTGGATGATTTTGTCTCCACAAGTTCTATTTTGGATATTAATGATTCTATTTTTGTTTTGCCACAGGGTTCCAGGGTAAGCGCATCTCAAATTCTATTGACAAGCGGGTTGAGAGGTATCATCATGTTGGGATAAACAAGCAGTAATAACAGTCAGCA
>CBZS010000156.1 GCA_000613065.1 Richelia intracellularis
GAATTAAATCAGTATAGTGATATTTTGAAATAATATTTTGAGAAACATCCAGCTACAAGTATTGCAGAAGCGAGTGATGTCATTGAAAAAATAACTGGTATTAAGCGTAGTCCAACTCAGGTAAGAGAATTTCTGCTCAGAACAGGTTTGCGTTGCTTAAAAGTGGGGTATGTGCCGGGAAAGTCAGTAGACCCAG
>CBZS010000157.1 GCA_000613065.1 Richelia intracellularis
GGACAACTGCTTTGATTGCTAATTTACCGATCCGTCGGGTAAAAAAATCTGAGAAGAAGACTGAGAATAAAGATCATGGTGAGGAAACGAGTAGTTCCTCTGAAACATCATCAGCCACTGGTAAGTAAATAAAAAAGATAATACCAATTTATACAAATTGAATATGAAGCTGGATATAATAGAGCCAAGCAAACTTGAACGGTTTAAATACTCATGAGCCGCCCATTTTACAATGAGAATACCCAGAGCGAAGAGGAACTAAAAAAACTGCTACAGACAGCCAGTTTGGGAAACCAGAAAGAAAAACTACAGATGTTGTGGTGGGTCAATGCCGAGTGGACAAGTAAAGGAGCAGCAATAAATCGGGAAACCCTTGGCTAGAGATACTTCAACAGTGACAAGATGGTTGCAGAAGTATAGAACTGGTGGTCTGTCTGGCTTATTAGAAATCAAGAAAGCGGCAGGAGCAAAACGAAAAATCAATGATGATGCGATCGCAGCACTCATACAGGAGTTAAAAACAGGAAAAGGGTTTAGTAGCTATGGTGGGATAGTAGAATGGTTGAAAAAAGAGCATGGACTTGATATTGAGTATGGAACGGTTTATGCATTGGTTCGATATGGATTAGGAGCAAAACTAAATTACCACGTCCTCAAA
>CBZS010000158.1 GCA_000613065.1 Richelia intracellularis
AGTAAAACAAGACGATAAATCAATGGAATGAAATTACAGCAATCCCTGTATTATTGGAATTATTAGACATGGCTGGATGTATTATTACCATTGATGCCATGGGTACGCAAACAGCAATTGCATCCCAAATATTGAATGCAAAAGCAGATTATGTTTTAGCACTCAAAGGTAATCATCCTACACTTTACGGACAAGTGAAAAATTGGTTTGAGCAACAGTTATCTCAAGGCTTTAAAGTTATTATCCATAGTTATGATAAACGGGTAGAAAAAGCTCATCATCGTACTGAAAAACGTCTATTTTGGTGTGTTCCTATTTCTCAACAGCAAACTTTGCATAACCAAGACAATTGGGTTGGTCTTAAATGGGTTGTCATGGTTGTGCGGGTACCACATGTTTGGAATCAAACAACCCGTGGGTGAAGTTCAGTTTTATCTAACTAGTTTAAATTGTGATCCTCGTAACTTAGGACAGGTGATTCGTCTTCATTGGGGTGTGGAAAATGGCTTGCATTGGACTTTAGATGTCACTTTTTCTGAAGATGCTTGTGGTGTCCTTACTGGTCATGAACCACAAAACTTAGCACTTCTGCGGCGAATAGCTCTTAATGCTTTAAACCTATAGCAATCTTTGAAACGTAGTAATCGCCAAAAATGTAATCGAGCCGCTATGGATAATAATTATATGCTGACTGTTCTTACTGCTTGTTTATCCCAACATTATGATGAGACCTCTCAACCCGCTTGTCAATCGAATTTGAGATGCGCTTACCCTGATATGCATATGAATGTGGTAATTGGATTAGGCGGGCAAAAATTATCGGCGATGACATTACTGCAACAGAATAATTTGGCTTTTCGGTCACTGCCAATCACAAAATCATAATTTTTGGTTCTGTTCATAACCAAACTAGAGGTAATGATACTGGTGCGGTGTATACATTTATTCCAGTTCCTGATACGGCAGTCGCTAAGAGGATCTTTTAAAAATCGAAGTCAGTTATAAATCATGCAAGTCGCCTGACCATGATACGTATCATTGCAATATAAATTCAAGTATCATAAGTTTCAGGTAGACTTTCATAGTCCTTACTTAATCTTCTACACCAATTGAGCCACCCGAAAGTTCGTTCTACCACCCAAGGTTTTGGGAAAAGGGTAAAACCCTTCTTTTCTAAGAGTCTGATAACCACTTCCACAACCCAACGAAAAACATCGATTATCCAGTGGGCAAAATCTTTCCCCCGATATCCTCCATCCATCCATCCAGATAGATAGTGTGCAGTCTTTTAACTTTATCTTTCATCTGATAAACCTGCCAGAACGTGCAGGGGCTAAACGTGCACGTTCTGGCACACTTGCAGAAGTAACCAAGACTCGCAAAACTAGCCCTAACAAGTCAACCGAAATAAATCGCTTACGTCCAT
>CBZS010000159.1 GCA_000613065.1 Richelia intracellularis
GGAGCTGATGACTGTAATTAGATGGAAACGAAAAAGATGAACTACACCTTTGGTCTTCTCGGAATATCCCCTGTTATAGATTTTTTTGAACATCAACAAAAAATGAGTCAAAAATATCACCATCAAGGGATTGAGTATATTGCCACTCAGATTTGTACTTTAGATGCATTAATTGAATCAGTAGAGTTAGTACCATCAAAACTAGATTGGAATTTAGACAGAGTAGTAGATACAGTAATTCAATTTTGGTTAAATAATTCCGATAGCATTACTTACTGGAAATCTCGTTTGCAGGATGCGGGACGAGATAATTTGCTCGTAGGAAGACTCGCAGATATACAATCTTTGCGTCATAACTTTGAGTCTTTGTTAAAAGATAACTATTAATTAATAGCATTCATTTAGAAAAATGCACTAAATTTAGTCAACGCAAGTGGGCTTTGTTCCTATTGCCCCATGAGAGCTCTGTAATATCATGAGTTAATGATTGATCATGACTTTTATACAGTACCTAAATTCTAATGTGAGCGCATTTAGCTGATGCTCAGACCAAGTCTTGTGCGCTTCGTAGAGAGGCAGGGTAAGCGCATCTAATTTTGTAGTGAAAATTACAGATTGTTGTACAGAATTGTGAGGCATGTCTTGATTGTCAAGTGCTAACGCCAACGACGGGCACTTCGTGACTAAGCGCAGGCTACGCCAACGCCCTTTGGGGGGGTACTGGAGGGGCATCGCCAAAAAAAGTTGACGCAACTGGGGAACCCTTCCCTAGATTCGGTGGTGCCAGGTAGGGGAATCAAGACCTTGAGTAAGCCCAATAAACACTCATACCCCCACCTGGCACTCCCCTACCCCACCCAATCTTCCCCAGTTGGTGGAACACTCATGGGGCAAAAAAATGGAGATTTAAGTATTAAAGAAGTTAAGTAGTATGCTAAGGACGCAAAGGGTCTATCTTAACTCAACGGGTTAGTCTAATCGTCTCTCTGACAAGAAGGCTTGGGCCTACGGGTTTCAAATCTTCAAAACCAAAGATTAAAAGCTCAAAAAATTTGAGTATAGCCAATGCCACTGCATTCACAGAAAAAATGTCATTAGTTTTTAGTGAGATAAAAGACCCACCTGTAGAAAGAACCCCTGTCCATTTATTAACAGATATTTTAATCATTGGAATATTATCAGTGATTGCAGGAGGTAAGGGATGGGAGGATATGTAAAATTATGGATTGAGTAAATACGACTGGTTGGAGCAGTTTTTAGCTTTACCAGAGGGCATCCCAAGTGCAGATACCTTTCGATGGGTGTTTGAACCCATTAACCCAAAAGTATTTGAGCGATGCTTTCGACGTTGGGTAGAATCAATAGTTGATCTCCCAGGAGCACAGCTAATTTCCATTGATGGTAAGACCCTCAATGGTTCCTATGATAGAGAACAGGGTAAATTAGCGTTACATCTAGTTAGTGCATAATCTCATTGGATTTATCGTCTTGTTTTAGGACAAGTAAAACAAGACGATAAATCCAATGAGATTACAGCAATCCCTGCATTATTGGAATTATTAGACATGGCTGGATGTATTATTACCATTGATGCCATGGGTACGCAAACAGCAATTACATCCCAAATCTTTAATACAAAAGCAGATTATGTTTTAGCACTCAAAGGTAATCATCCTACACTTTACGGACAAGTAAAAAATTGGTTTGAGCAACAGTTATCTCAAGGCTTTAAAGGTATTATCCATAGTTATGATAAACGGGTAGAGAAAGGTCATCATCGTCATCATCGTACTGAAAAACGTCAAATTTGGTGTGTTCCTATTTCTCAACAGCAAACTTTGCATAACCAAGACAATTGGGTTGGTATTAGGTTTTTTTCAAAAAAAAACCTAATACCAGCAAAAGGGGTTGAATCAAGATATCCCATTTGGGCAACAGTGGATTTC
>CBZS010000160.1 GCA_000613065.1 Richelia intracellularis
TATACCCGGTTAACAGCAACATCCGCACTAGAAAAACTCAAAGAACAGGGATTTACCCAGGAGCAATTGCCTTGCGCCAGTACAATGGCACAAGTATTGAATCGAATGGGCTATGGTCTTCCTAAAGTAGTAAAAGCCAAAACCTCAAAAAAAATTCCACAAACGGATGATATCTTCAACAACATCAAAGAATTTGAGCCGCAATCAACAAACAAGCCTCAAACTCAAAGGACTAAGCATGGATTGCAAAGCTACGGTTAATATCGGGGGTTATTCTCGTGGTGGAAAAACCAGAGGAGAGAATCAAGCTGAGGATCATGAGATGGGATCCACAGAAAAATATAGTCTCTGTCGGATTATTGATGAAGATAGTGGGCAATTATTCGATATTAACTTTGGTAGTTGTTCTTATAAAACCAGGGATTTTATTGTTGATACTCTAATTCAATGGTGGAAGACAATGACACCAGAACAAAAGCAGGATACCGAACTGATACAAATTAAAGTTGATAATGGTCCGGAAAGTAGTGGAGTAAGAACTCAATAAAAAAAAAGCATGGTTGAGTTTGTTCATCTGCTAAATATACCAATTCAATTGCTTTACTATGCTCCTTACCATAGTAAATACAATCCCATAGAGGGTTGTTGGGGTATTCTTGACCAGCATTGGAATGGGGGGGGCGAAGCTTGTTGATGTTGAAGTCATGGTTTCCTGGGCTTCGAGTATGACTTGGAAAGGCTTATATCCTATCTTGAGTTTAAGTAAAACTGTTTATCAAAAAGGGATTTCTCTAACAAAGAAAGCTATGAAACAAGTGGAGTCTAGATTACAGGGAAATCCACTATTGCCCAAATGGGATAGCTTGATTCAACCGCTTTAGCTGGTAATTTATTTTTCAAAAATAACCTAAAGGAAAGTGGTGAGATTAACATTGCTAGTTCTCGAGGGAGCCGAACTTTAGGCACAGAAAAGATTTTTCAGTCAGATTTACTTGCCTGTTGTCAGTCCGGTTTTTTGCCAGAGTTAGTATTAGTTTGCACTAATCCCGACCAACTCCTAGGGGTAATTACTACCATGGTGGAACTGTTGGTGATGGTTTACGAACGGGGATCAATATCTGCACTTCAGGAATCTTTCCCGATTTTTGTTTTGACTACCAATGCTATATATTTCCAACGTTTTTGCCAAATTTTTATTGAAAAAATTGAAGAAGCTATTTTATTTGCTCGACTTACAAACTATTTATGGCCTGATATCATGCCACAAATAGTTTGTAAGTTGTTACGTGGTGTAACGATTCAAACTGCTTTACGTCAAGGTAGTGGTAAAAATAGGGTATATAAACCAGGACCTAGTGGAAGAAGCCAAATTACTGGTACAGATGCTGTTACGAGTGCTTATTGTACAAAGATTTTAGCTGGTAGGGGAGCTTGGTTTGAAGAAGCTGTGTATGGTTCAGCTACTCGGGTGGAATTTGATAAGGCTTTGGTGAATTTGGTCACTAATTTTTTGGGACAATTATTAGCGTTCGATTCTCAGGGTAAGTTTCGAGCTTTAACGGTGGGATAAATTCTAGATTCTTCGCATCAACCCAAAATGCGGGAGTTAGTTCAGGAAGTATTTCGGGTGGGACAAATGGTGAAGGTTTACGAATCAATCCCAGTAATAGCAGAAGGTGATAATATGCCTGTTGAGTAAGAGGGGTTATATCATCTGATGGCTGGACGTTTTGAAGGACTGAGTAATTTGGAGTGGTCTTTGTTTGAGGATATTTTTCCGAAACCGCGAGAGAAACGCGAACGAAGAATGTGGCATTCTTCGTTCGCGTTATGTACTCAATACCTTACTGTATATATTGATAACAGGGTGTCGTTGGTGTCACGTTCCAAAAGGAGAAATATGGGCATCAAAGAGCTCTGCACATCGATGGCTCAAACCTTGGCAGTTGGACGGGACCTTAGAGGCTTTACAAGCACGAATATTGGGGATTGGACAAGAGAAAGAAAGGGTTAATCAACTGGAGTTATGGCGCGGTGGACGGGTCTTTTTCCCCCTGGGAAGGGCGGTGGTGATGGTGTTGCTTACCGTGGGAAAGGAAAGGGTATTTTTATACACACTCTTACTCAAGGATCAGGAATGCCTTTATCCAATGGCACCACACCTGCCAATGGTAGTAAAAGAGATCAGGTGATACCACTTCTAGACAGTGTAAAGGTTAATACCAACAAACGCGGTAGACCCCGTAAACCCCTGAAAGTGCTTGCTGCTGACAAAGGCTACGATTCTAAGGATAAGCGCGCTGCTTTACGTAGACGTGGTATTAGGCCGCAATGGCCCAAGGGGGTTTGGAAGACAAAGAAGAACAAGGGCAGACCCATTAAAATTTCCGTCCTACGTTTTCAACAAGAACCTTGTTTCCCATGATTGAAAAAAAAATATTGTCGTCTTGTTTGTTGTCACATGGGAAAGAATTTCAGCTTGTTTTGATGCTTTTTTGTCTCTTGCAACAATCCATATTTAGATTAACAATATTACATTAGTGGGGATAGAGTCATTATTTCCAGGAGGATGTAGATCTGATTTTTCAGCAAGTTTTGCAAACCTGTCTTCCCCACGCTGAGCATATTCCCTCAAGTTTGCAGTGGGTACAGATGAAGTTAAGTTTAGGTACTTTAGGAGCAGAGATTACCCCTACAGAAGCCTGGTTATTGGAGCCTTTGATTCGTGATGCTAAGGCTCCGGGCTTGGAAGATACAGCAAGCTATTATCAACAGTTAAAGGATGAGTTAGTGAAGAAGTTGACTTTGGCTCAGGGGTAAATTAACCGGAACAGCCTTGTTAAACTGTAGATAATCCCACGACCAGAATTGGGTAATGCTTTATGGTAATCACACCAGAAAACTCCACTAATATTATCTACCCGGATAGTGACGGACAACCAATGGCTGATAATACTAAGCAATTTCAGTGGATAGTGACTATTAAAGAAAACTTATAAATTCTGTTTGCGTCTCAACCAGATTGTATTTGTGGCTGGTGATTTGCGGTGGTATCCAGTATCAGGGGAACTAATACGTCAAGCACCTGATGCTATGGTTGTCTTTGGTAGACCAAACACAACCATAGGGGTTCCTATAAACAATGGGAAAAAGATAATATTCCCGTACAGGTAGTATTTGAGATATTATCTCCTGGTAATACCCTCAAGGGAATGGCAAAAAAACTCAAATTTTATGAACGCTATGGAGTTGAGGAGTATTATATCTACGATCCAGATAAAATTGATTTGAATGGGTGGTTGCGAAATCAAGAGAACCCAGAAACTGGACTATAAGTAATCGAAGAAATGGATGGTTGGGTTAGTCCTCGTTTGGGTATACGTTTTCAGTTAACACCGCAAACTTGGGAAATATATTGTCCTGATGGAGAACAATTTCTGGCGTTGCATAAGTGCGGGATGATTTCACTAAATTTTCAACGATTTATCAATGGTTTCAAACCCTAATTCATCCCGCACTTATGCAACGCCCAATCTCTCACCTCTATAGAACTCGCACAACAACGAGAACTGGAACGTCAACGTGCAGAAACGAAGCGTCAACGTGCCGATAATGCTATTGCCCAGTTAGAAGCAGAACAACAACGCTATCAGGATTTTTTGAAAAAGTTGGAAGAAAAAGGTATCAATTCTGAAGAACTTTAGTATGGGGTAGTTGTTGTGCGATCGCATTTTGAATTATGAAGTTGCTCATTTAAACCTTAATTAAATATTTAGACGCAATAGCTAGATTTCAGGGTAAAAAAGTAAATAAAGAGTGTTGGTATTGCCCATTATGAATTAACCTCTGCGGAAATTAGGCATTGAACCAAATCCTTGGGCGGTTAATCAAGTGTTCGCAGACATCACGCGTCCACCCATTCAACCACAACCTGTTACCTTATCAACAGAAACGAAAACTCTGCGAATGGATTTGGCGAAAGCTGCCATGGTGGTAATTGATATGCAAAATGATTTCTGTCATCCCGATGGTTGGTTAGCTCATATAGGGGTGGATGTAACACCTGCCAGAGAACCAATAGAAGCGTTGCAAAAATTATTACCCGTATTACGCGATCGCGGTGTACCTGTAATTTGGCTAAATTGGGCTAATCGTCTCGACTTACTGAATATTAGTGCTGGATTGCGCCATGTTTATAATCCTACAGGAGATGGGGTTGGTTTAGGCGATCACTTGCCCAAAAATCAGGCTCAAGTACTGATAAAGGGCAGTTGGGCGGCTGCGGTGGTGGATGAGTTAAAAAAAGAACCACGGGACATTTTTGTGGACAAGTATCGCATGAGTGGTTTTTGGGATACACCCTTGGATAGTATTTTGAAAAATCTGGGCAAAACCACCTTATTTTTTGCCGGGGTAAATGCGGATCAATGTGTACTATGTACCCTGCAAGATGGGAATTTTTTGGGATATGACTGCATTTTAGTTAAAGACTGTAGTGCCACCACATCCCCAGAATACTGTTGGCAAGCCACTCTCTATAACGTCAAACAATGCTTTGGTTTTGTCACCGACTCTGAAGATATTCTCACAGCCCTGAATCAACCAGCAACAGAAGGAAAATGATAATGCAAGCTTACGCCTCTAGTTGCGTAATTCCCGTTGTTAAGTCTCCCAAGGATTACCAAACATATCGCATTAGTCCTAATGATACCAATCGCTTGACAATTATTTTCGATCCCGCGCTCGCAAATTCTTCTTGAACTTGTTGTGTGGAAATATTTGAAGTTGGTGGAAAAACTCCTCCAAAGCGCCATCAGTGGGCATTAGAGATGTTTTTTGTGCTGAAGGGAGAAGGTAGGGCTATTTGTGATGGTAAGAGTATGGCGATTAAAGCTGGGGATAGTTTGTTAGTTCCAGCAACGGGCACTCATGTAATTGAAAATACTGGTAATGGGCGTTTGTACACTTTAACAATTATGGTTCCCAATGAAGATTTCGCGGAGTTGATCCGCAGTGGGACACCAGTGGAATTGGATGCAGAGGATATGTCTGTGTTGGGGGGATTGGATCGGTTAATGTAGTTGGGAAGAAGGAAGAAGAGAGAATTTGGCTAATCAATACTAGCTAGTGTTAGAATCACTGGCTAGAGTCTAGGGAACAAACAAGAGACTTTATATGTTTGCGAGTCTTTTACGTAAATTGGCGTTGCATAAGTGCGGGATGAATTAGGGTTTGAAACCATTGATAAATCGTTGAAAATTTAGTGAAATCATCCCGCATTTATGCAACGCCAAATACACTATTTCCTTTGGATGGGGAGTTTAATCTACCAGCACAGCAATATTCTCATGGACTAAGACAGAAATATTATTCATGTGATTGAGTATTTGTGGAAAGCTGCATTTGTCTTTTATTCTCAGACTTCAACACAGGCATAAGCTTGAGAGAGCAAACGTTTACAACTTATCCTTGAAGGTAAATCAAGTTCAGTTGCCCCAGGTCTGGGCCGGAGTGCGACTTTACTCAAACTCACCCCCCAAGAACGTAAACCCGTGGATACCTGTGCTAGATATTTACTTAACAATGTCAAATACCTCAAATATGGCTCAGGCGTTTGCACCAGTACTCAAAGCCAACGGAGCTGGGGTATTTGCTCAACTTAACTCTGTCGTTTCCATGAAAACATTCTCCAACTTCGGCACCTACTCTGCTTCCAAAGCTGCATCTTACTCTATTACACAAGCATTGCGAGAAATATTGAGCGAGCAGGGAACAATTGTACTGAGCGTTCACCCTGGAGCAATTGCCACAGATATGGGTGATGCCGCAGGGCTAACAGCGATCGCAGAGCCTCCCACATTAGTTGCCGAAGCTATTATTAAAGCCTTATAAAGTGGGGATTTCCATGTTTTCCCCGACTCTATGGCAAAGCAAATTGGTGGAGCTTATCAGAGTTTTGCAACAAATATTGTTGAGGTGAATATGTCTGAGGGCTAATTATTTATTAAAGAGTTTTTATAAGTCACTCCTAACTTGCACCAACTGTAATAACTAGGAGGCTGAACCTGGTAACCAGAACAATGATCGTTTCTAGAAGACCAATTTGACATAAAAGCCAAAAACCCAGTCTTTGTGACTGAGTTTTATTGGGTTATAATCCCGTGGCTATTTCTAAAAGTATTTATAAGCTCTGTAAGCTGGTTCTGATAATGAATACAGTACCCATGGGATGCATTTCGGAAAAGTGTGAGAACTTTTTTAAAGATGGTCTTGTTTGTCTGCAACAAAAAAGGGCTTGGTGGTATCTGGGAGGCTGGTATAAATTATCTCTAGATTCATTACTCGTTCTTCCAAAGCCTTCATACACCGAGCTAACTCAACCTCTTCTTGCTGACGTTTATCAGGTGAGAACCACAGTGCAGCCGTTCCACCCCCAGCACCAAGAACCACTAGAAGGGGCAATATAATTCCACTCTCCCTGATAGCAACTAAGGTAATGCATACACCCAACAGACCAATGGCACAGCCCCAAATAGCAGATGTTGCTCTTACTTTTGGATTTGTTTCACTAGATTTGTTACCCATGCTGCTTTCTCCATTTGATGGCTATGTCTTAATTTCCAACTTAAGGGGAGGAGTATTTCTGAGGATATCTAAACTATTTCGGAATTAATAAACTGACCGCGTACACTTTTCAGTTTTATATTACTTCATGACTTGTGAGGAAGTTCTGAGGATCTGAAAACAGTTATCTTAACAGTATGTGAAGCCAGAAGTAAGGCAGTCCCAATAAAATTTTTTTCACAACCATGTAAAAAAGTTTTCTCCCTACCCCTAATTTTCCAACCTCTTCCTCTCTTATATTTTACGGTGGTTGATGCGAATGCTAATAATAAAAAAAAATCAACTCCCGACTCTGAACTGGGATAAGCAAGATAAATTTAGATAAAGTAATTGTCTGGAGCCGTGAGTATCACCTATAACTTAGAAATTAGATAACACAGATGTATAATTAGCCCGTCCTAATGTAAAAGCAGACCACACATAGTAATGATGGATTCTGTTTCAGATAGTTTTAAAACTTAAAGGCGTATGTGGCAGAAACAAAATAAAGATAACCCTGTTTTCAACCTAGCATTGCTGGTAGTCTTGGCAACAACCGCAATGGGTGCTGCTTTCATGTTACCGGAATTGATCAGGGCAGAGTCTACCAAAGAAAACACAAATTTTAAATTACCACAAAATGTTCCTACGGGGACAAAAGTGCTAATTCATGGCTCTAGTGATATGGCTGCAATTAATCAAGGTTTGAAGTCCAGCATTGAGAAACGATTTTCTGGGACTGAAATCGAAATAGTTGATAGTAATACCGAAGGAGCAATCAAAGCTGTATTAGCGAGTGAGGCAGACATTGCAGCGATTAACCATGAACTCACACCAGAAGAAAAAGCCCAAGGTTTAAAGCAAATAGTTCTACATCGAGACAAAATAGCGATCATTGTTGGGAAGGAAAACCCCTTTCAAGGCAGTTTGACTATTGAACAATTTGCCCGGATTTTCCGGGGAGAGATTACAGATTGGTCAGAATTAGGGGGTTCTCCAGGTAAAATTCAGTTTATCGATCGCCCAACAGCGAGCGACATTCGTCAAGCCTTCCTTAACTATCCCGTATTTCAGAAGGGTAAATTTGCTACAGGTGCTAATGCTATCCAGATCGATACAGATGATACAGCAAAAATAATCGAAAAATTAGGTAAAGATGGCATAAGCTATGTGCCATCTTTGCAATTAACCAATGTATCAACCGTACGGACCCTTTCACTCCATAAAATTCAACCAGATAATCCAAAATATCCTTTCTCTTTACCTTCAGTATATATATACAGACAAAATCCTAGTCCACAAGTGAATACTTTCCTCGGATTCACTAGTAATCAGCCAGGACAGGATGCCATACAAACTGCGATAGCTAATGAAGCTAATACCAATGCTCAAAAACTAGGGACCCAAGCAGCCAATAGTGGGGAGCCTTCTAATCCGGAACCATCCCCAGAAAGTACGACAACAGCAACATCTAATACTGAAAGTGATAATATAAACCCTGATGCCAGCAAAGATAGTAGTACCAATACTGGTAATGCAGATACAGGTAAAGGTATTGGAGCCAAGACAGTAAGTAATGATAGTCAATCACGAGCAAGCAGTATTATAAATAACAGAACTACTAGTACAAATGCTTATGAAGGTTTGAGTTGGTGGTGGCAGTTACTTTTAGGAGGTTTAGGGGCATTAGGCTTACTATCGATTTTACATAGGAAAAAAAGCAAGGAAGTCAAACCAGAGACTGCAACTATTCCCCCAACTCCTGGAAATGGTTATGATGATACTCATAATCAACCAGGTACTATTACTCCGTCTCCAGAGAAGATAGTTGATAAGAATTCAGACCCCCATGACTCTAGCTTGGATTTAGAAGCACCAGTAGCCGTAGTCAATCCTTCTTACCCATCTCCATATGGAGAACCAGAAGATAGTGGGGAAACAGATGGTATTGGTAATGTGGAAACAAGTGCGGTAATTGCAGCGGGAATAGGTGGTATCGCAGGAGCAGCTGCCCTGAACAAGAAAAAACAGAATGAAGCGCAAGAATATCAGTCGCAATTTTCCTCAGAAAGCTTAGATATGGTTGCAGATGCAGCAGAACCCTCCCTCATGAGGAATGCTACAACCAATAAAACAACCCTATTTCTTTCCACCGAAAGCGAGAAATTAGCTCAAGCAAAATGGACCATTTTCCAGGAATATGGGAGAGATAAAAGCCAGAGCGGAGAAAAACAACTGGTATTGAGGTTATACGATGTTACCGATATTGACCTGAGTTATCAAAGTCCAAAATTAGTTAAACAGTATGAATGTAAACAAGAGGATAACAACCTAGTAGTAGATATTCCCCTGAGTGATCGCAACTATATGGCAGAATTAGGTTATGCTGATAGTAAGGACGGTTGGTTCGCCATAGCCCGCTCTAACATTATTCGGGTTTTTAGCACCTTTGTCGGGGAATCATCAACCAATACCAACTTGGGTCCCCTAGATGGTATTAAAGTAGCCACTGCTGGAGTTGCAACTGCCGCAGCTGCATCTTTTTGGTCATCCCCATCAACAACGGAAAATGGTAATGTAGCAACTATTTCTGCATATCCCAACCCTCCAATTCAGGATGGTGAAAGTAGCATTATCCTAGTCAATCGTACTCCTAAGTGGGCTTATGCCTCATGGTATATCTCTGCAGCTCAACAAACAGAATTGCAGCACCAGGGAGGTAAGCAATTAGCTTTAAGGTTGTATGACGTAACTGATATTGACTTGAGTTATCAAGAACCCAAGTTAGTACAGCAATATGAATGCGACCAAACCACGAACGATCGCTTTGTGGCAACTCCCATCCGCGATCGCAATTACATGGCAGAAATTGGCTATATTACGGATGAAGAACGGTGGTTACTATTAGCACGTTCCGCGACAATTCGCGTATTAAGTCATCAAGGACAAGGCTTTTGGTTCGTTGCCGATGCCGAGTTGCTCATTCACGGAGCAACAGAACCAGATGCAACTGTTACGATTGGCGATCGCCACATCAAACTCAAGCAAGATGGCACCTTCCATTTACGCATACCGTTCACCGATCGCTTGATTGATTGCATTATGGAAGCTCACGACAATAATAGCGAACAAGTGAAAATGGTTCACAAACAATTTAGCACCGATTCCCTTATGGTGAATGATGGCAATCAATAGTAGGTTTATTAGTATGTGAGGGAATAAGGGAAAAATCGAAGGGAATGAAGAGAAAGTTGTACAGCCACCAGCTATCAACATTCCCTATTCCCTATACCTATTCCTAAAAGTAAAAAATTGGCAACGTAATAATAAATTTTGCACCCTGCTGTGGTTGATAAATGACCTGAATTTCACCATAATGTTTTTCAATAATTTTGTAGCAAATCGATAACCCTAAACCCGTACTTTTCCCGACAGGTTTTGTAGTAAAGAAAGGCTCGAACAATTTATGTTGAATTTATAAAGGAATTCCCCGAGCATTATCTTGAATAATAATCTGTGCAGATTCAACTCCATTTCTGTTGATTACTTCCGTTTTTATTATAATTTGTTTATTAACTTCCTCTGACTGCTCTAGTAAAGCATCCATGGCATTATTGAGAATATTCATGAATACTTGATTCAACCCACATTCCGCAGGTGCGATCGCAAAATGTTGTATTTTTGAAATATGAGTTTTTCTGAATAACAAATCAAAGTACAAGATATCGCTCACTTAGGCATAGTGGCAGGGATTATTGATGAAATGAGTTTGGTTGATTTGTTCAACCAACTGCTTGCAACTCATCCTCAATAAATAATCAGCGCAGGCCAAGTGGTCAAAGCAATGATTCTCAATGGCTTAGGCTTTATCAGTGCACCACTATATTTATTTGAGAAGTTCTTTTCAGGGATTGCAAGGGAATATTTATTGAGAGAAGGAATACAACCAGAAGATTTTAACCATGAACCCTTGGGCAGAGTGTTAGACAAACTATATGATGCAGGATTAACGGAAATTTTTATCCGATTCCCACTATCCGCAGCAGATAGATTTGGAGTGAAAATGGACAGCTTCCACTTGGATTCAAGTTCATTTCATGTACATGGGGATTATGGAACTGGTACTGATGATGAAGCATCAGCACAATCAGGATTAATTACAATTACATATGGTTATTCTAGAGAGCACCGACCAGATTTGAAACAATTTATCCTTGACTTGATGTGGAGTGGTGATGGAGATATTCCTTTATATTTAAGAGTTGCACATGGTAATGAAGTCGATTCTGCCATGTTTGGAACACACACTTATGGCAGATTTCCACAAACAATGGCAAATTGATGCTTTATTTGTTCCGGATGCAGCCCTTTACACTGAAGACAATTTGCAGATGATAGTCTCATTCAGATGGGTATCTCGAGTTCCTGGAAGCCTAACTGGCGCAAAAGAACTATTAGAAAAGAACTATTAGAAAAGAACGGTATTGATGCATTTGTACCAAGTAAAATACCAGGATATCGTATTGCCCCCTGTTGTAATGATTATGGTGGTGTGCGACAACGGTGGCTAGTGATAGAAAGTGAAGGCCGTAAAGAATCTGACTTCAAACAACTGGAAAAACGTTTGACCAAAAAATATACCCAGGCACAATCCCAACTACGAAAATTATGTCAACAGGAATTTGCATGTGGCGAAGATGCATTCAACGCAGGCAAATTACTTGAGAGTCAGTTGCCATTTCATCAACTTACAAATATTGAAGTTATTGAATATGGCCAACACCGGGGACGTGGTAGACCTCGCAAGGATTCTCAACCTACCTAATTTCCCATATTCAAGCCGAAATTGTACCCAAAGAAACTGCAATTACCATTGCCACAGAACAGGCTGGCAGGTTTATTCTTGCCAGCAATGTTCTTGATGCCGACAAACTTAGCAACGAAGATGTTTTACCTGAATATAAGGCACAACAATCTACAGAACGTGGTTTTTGGTTTCTCAAACACCCATTGTTTTTTACTTCCACTGTGTTTCTAAATTCAAGGAAAAGAGTGGCGGCTTTGGCAATGGTTATGGGTTTGTGTTTGCTAGTTTACAGCCTAGGTCACAGGGCATTACGCCAATCTCTAAAACGAGGCTCCCAAACAATTCAAAATCAGTTAGCTAAACCAACTGCCACTCCTACTTTACGTTGGGTGTTTCAATTTTTCATGTCAATTCATTTATTAACCTTCCGTTCTTTCAAACAGATTTCCAACCTCAGTCAACAGCGGTGCTCGATTCTACAGTTTTTTGGTGCTCCCTGTGGTAAATATTATCTTCTTTGCTAACTAACCTGCGGAATGTGGGTTCAATTGTGCGGGATAGCATTCAATTAATGGTAAATCCCCATATTCTTTTACTAGCTCAATTCCTTATTTTACTTGGTGATTAAGTAGCCATGAAGTACTCTCAATGCTTTCAAGCGCTAATTCATCCCGCACTTATGCAACGCCCAAATATATACTGATTCAGTAATAGTTATGGTTTTTTGCATGAGACATATGCGTAAAAACTGCGCAAAATATATGCGGTAAAAAATTCTAATTATATAAACTGCAACCGCAAAACGATGATAAAACTGCAAAAACCGGCATTACTATCAATAATTCTATTTGCTGCTGCTTTCTTGCAAGCCTGTAGCCATTCCCCAGCAGCAAATGGGCGCGACTCTTTTGGTAGTAGGGAGTATGATCTAAGAATAATAAATGACAAGTCAACCACAGTAGTATTGACAGCCAAAAATGTACTTGATGGAATTGGCTTGTAAAAAGTGAAAAAACAGGAACAGTTCTAGACCCTATGCAAGGATCTACATAAAATCAAGGTATGTTTTGCTCACAAGCACGAGAACTATTTGAACAGATAGTTAGTTCGTTAGACTCAGACAGCATTTGTGGGTTAGAACACTCCCAGATAGAGAGTAAGTTACTTGAGAATGAATACGAACTATTGAGACGGTTGTTACAAACAAAGATATTTTGATAAACGCACTCAAGATGAAATAGAGGGAGAGTGTCCAGGCACAGACTCAGTAAACAGAACACACAAGAAAAAATTGTCGCGGTAATTGACCAGATTATTTGGCACAGTAATCGCCAATAGAATCGGTTATGGAGGAAGAAAGATAAATACGCTATTTGCTTTGGATGGAGAGTTTTATCTACCAGCACAGCAATATTCTCTCTCATGGACTAAGACAGGGATATTATCCATGTGATTGAGTATTTGTGGAAAGCTGCATTTGTCTTTTATTCTCAGACTTCAACACAGGCAGAAGCTTGGGAGAGCAAACGTTTACAGCTTATCCTTGAACCTAAATCAAGTTCAGTTGCCCCAGGTATGCGCCCCAGTGCGACTTTACCCAAACTCACCCCCCAAGAACGTAAACCCGTGGATACCTGTGCTAGATATTTACTTAACAATGCCAAATACCTCAAATATGACGATTACTTAAAAGCTGGATTCCCCATCGCCACGGGAGTGATTGTCGCCACCTGATTAAAGACAGGATGGATATCACTGGGGCTAGATGGACCATGAGGGGTGCTGACGCTGTTTTACCCCTGGGTTCTTTATACATCAGTGGCGATTGGGATGAGTATTGGCAGTTTCATCTACAACAAGAACATAAACCCAATCACCTGGCTTTGTACTCTAGTGGTATTCCTTTGATCAAGCAAGTTTTCAAAGCTCGTTGTTCTACTACCTCTCCACCTCTTCCAATACCTGTCTAAGTTCCACTCCCCATCTTACTACAAGAGTCGCACCCGCAGGAAATACAGCCTCACTCACCCAGGGTAAACTCAGATTTACTGGCTCTAGTACTGTAGAACCGTTGGTAAAAGGGATCACCAAAGGTTATCAACTAAAATATCCCAATGTCCGAATTAGTATTAAAACTGGTGGTTCTTCTCAAGGAATTAAGGATGTTACCCAAGGAAAGGTTGATATTGGTATGGCATCCCGTAAGCTAAGAGATAACGAAAAATTAATGTCATTTACTATCGCTCAAGATTATCTCTATGTATTACTACATAGAGATAATCCCGTTGCAAATCTCACCAAAAAGCAAATTGTTGATATATACATTAATAAAATCAACAATTGGCAACAAGTAGGGGGTAAAAACGAACCAATTTTGGTTGTTAGTAAAACACAAAATCATTCTACAGGAAAACTTTTTGCTAAGTTATTTCAAATACCTATGGGAGATAAATGTTTACCACAAAAAAGATAAAGGGGAGCATAACAATATCCTTTGTAATACGTATTAAAGAATATTTATTCTTGATGACCATGAACTAAATCATCCGTCACATCTAAATCTATTATTATCTGTCGCGGTGGCTGATGATAATATTCTAAAAATAGCTCAACTAAAAGTGTTTCTATCGCCTTAGCATCATAGTCAATACGATGATACCGACTATTTTCTCTTGAAGATACGTCTTCTGGACAATGTTCGAGACGATTTAAGGTGCTTTCCCCCGCCAAAGTCGTTAATTCTTGTTCTGAGTTAATAACCCTTCCTACCGCAAGTGCGAATATTGGATCGTGACGTAGAATTTTATGGTCATTTATGTCTTCATACCCCATGATTAAGCCATATATATATCCTTTGTGCAATTAAGTTATGAACTGGATATAAAACTTTATTGGGGTCTCGGTAATCTTTAAAACATCTTGCAAATCGTGATGTTATTTCTCTTTTTCTGTCTAGTTATGCAATGAATGTTAACTAACCCTGCATCCGATGTTACAGGCTCTCCCTTGAAATTGACTACAACTGGACATGACTTTACCTGTCCAAATACAAACAGTTCCGGTATAGAATGATTTTTATTTGGGGTCATCCTTTAAACTGCTAAGATTATTTTGCAATATACATACATTTTGGCAGTTTTAGACCCCTCTTTTTTCAATTTTGGTGAGAAATCCGGGTTATGTATCTATTGCTGCGGAACATATGATAGTGCGTGGTATGCCCTTAAAACTATTACCAATGGCAGGGGTAGATGCTACCATCGCCAATGTTAATCAAGGAACTTTCCCTCTTTCCCGTCCCCTCAATTTAGTTACCAACAGACTACCCGCTGGATTAAAAAAAGATTTTATTGATTTTGCCCGCTCTGAAAACGTACGCGACTTAGTGCAACAAGAATCCTTTGTCCCCATACAGCCATAATTGATTGCTTTTTGTCTCTGGGTTCTGTAA
>CBZS010000161.1 GCA_000613065.1 Richelia intracellularis
AAGCAAAAACCCTAACTATTTATTCTGGTAGAAATGAAAAGCTCATCGGACCTTTGATTGAAAAAGCTAGGAAGGATTTAGGTCTTGATGTTAAAGTCCGTTATGGTAAAAGTTCTCAGTTAGCGATCGCTCTATTAGAGGAAGGTAGAAATAGTCGTGTCGATCTATTTTTTGCCCAAGATGCTGGGGCTTTGGGAGCAGTGGAACAAAAACAGCTCACTGTTAAAATTCCATCACAATTGTTAAATAAGGTTAGTCCCCGTTTCCGCTCTCCCAAGGGGCATTGGTTAGGTATTTCTGGAAGAGCGCGAACG
>CBZS010000162.1 GCA_000613065.1 Richelia intracellularis
CTGTTTTCCACTGCATGATTATTACTAATGACTCCTGGACTAGCTTTTTTCTATGGTGCTTTTGTACGATCGCGCAATGTCCTTAATACCCTGATGATGAGTTTTGTCCTTATGGGGATTGTAGGAGTAACTTGGGTATGGGGTTACAGTCTGGCTTTTGCTCCAGGAAATCCTTTTATAGGTGGTTTACAATGGCTTGGATTGAATGGAGTTGGGGTGGCAATTAGTGACTATGCACCCACCATCCCCCACCAAGCATTCATGCTGTTTCAAGCAATGTTAGCTATTATTACCCCCGCTTTAATTTCCGGAGCGATCGCAGAACGCATGAGTTTTACAGCATACTGCTTATTTGTCTTGCTGTGGTCTACTTTTATTTACACACCTCTAGCCCATATGGTTTGGGGAACAGGTGGTTTACTGGGATTAACCGGAGGTATTGGTACTTTAGATTTTGCTGGGGGTACGCTAGTTCACATTAGCTGTGGAATTTCTGCTCTAGTAGCCGCAGTGGTTCTTGGTCCGAGAAAAACCTATCGTGATCGCCTCAATCCTCCTCAC
>CBZS010000163.1 GCA_000613065.1 Richelia intracellularis
CATAGGTTTTGATTTATAAATCGTTGATTGTAAGTTAAAATTTCTTGACTTGATTTATACCGATTTGACAAAGTTATGAACAATGAAGTTTGGTTTCGCCCATTGGTATGGATGGATTATCGCCTAGCGGTTTTGTTTACGGTGGTTGTTCCTTTATTTTTGCTCTTGTGGGCATTTGTCCAAAAGGCTGAAGCGATACAACGGCTATTAATTATCTACTGGCGAGTATCGAGTTTGTTGCTTATTACTTTGTATTTAATGATTGGTGGATTTGGTGTGAGCTTTTTATCTAGTTGGATAGCTCGAATCTTAATTCCCTTGGGATTGTGGTTTTGGATTGATTTGAATGAAGAAATTGAATATTATCCAAATAGCTTACTAAAGCTGATTTTTACCTCTTGGCGTTGGGCTGTGAGCACTTATTGTCTTTTAGGTGCGATCGTATTTTTACCTTTCTTGGGCTGTGCTTTCTCAGAAGATGGTATAAAAACAGCTTTTTGTCGTATATGGTTAGAAGCACCGCGAATGTTTAAGGAGTACTTTCACCCGAATGTTGATAAAGCTGAGACATTAGGTCTTATTGGTATTATCGGTTTAATTGTATACGTAATTTATCTGGGCTATTTTGTATTATTAAAACTAGGTAAAAAAGGACGTTCTGCACTTCAGTGATAATTTCAAATCATGGGATATATGCTTAGGGGTTTAGCATTGCTAGACCCTCATAGGTTACTTATGGTAGGAAACATTATTTGAGTTTGATAAGATAATTTGAATACTAATTATGAGTAATTCTATTGGTAAGCGACTAGAAGCGTACAGTAGAAAACGCCCCCAGGAGGTTTTATTAGTAAACCTAGATATATCTGGAGAAGAGGACCAAGTAACTATATTTAAGGGCTTTTCTAGTTCCTTAATGCGCCCCACAGCTTTTGATGCTGATGTTCCCGTGATACCTGATGGTGCGAAAATTACCACTATTGATCGCATTGCTAGTCCTTATAATCCAGAAGTACCAAGTTACATTCAGCAAGGACTGACCTGGGAAGATATGCAAGTTTTGTTGGCCGAGTTAAAAATCTAGCACAGGTTGGCATAGAAGTGGTTTCTGATATTGCTGTGCAACACCAAATTACAGGTATCATACTTGTTGCATTTCCCGCCATTATTGTGACAAAATTTTCCCGGGTGACTTGACAAAAATGCTTATGTATGAGCAAAGTTGCCATTTTTTTCCTAATTATATTACTTTTTCGTCTGAGGAATAAGCCTCCTAATGTTGAAGTTCACTAGTACGAGATCAACTATTGGGAAACGCGAAGAGATCACCAACATGTCCGCGACAATGAATTTTTTGGCTAGACGAACTGTTATTAATTTCGAGAATTACATCAGAAGCTTGTAGTGACTCCGGAGAAATATCTTCTTTTGTAATGAGTAGAAAAGGAATGGATGGTTCCAGAAAATGGCTAAACTTAAGAATATTAGTCATTTCCCGTGGATTTGATTCAACGAGAATTAAGGGATTACAAGATTCATGCACAAGCTCGGCAAAATCTTGAATTTGTTGACCTATCATTTTATTCCACCAACTTGGAGCTACTAAATAGGGCTTGCTGAAAAACTTCAGTGGGGAGCAAACGACAATTGAGTCAAGAATTAAAGATAATCTTTTGTTAACTATAATTCTTTAATGCATAAGTTTGAATTACCATAATTGCATAAAAAAGGCGTACTTGACATGCATTGACATAAAAAATGCAAAAAAAGCTGCCATAACCAAGTAGAAGGATTTATTCCTAAAAAATTAATAGCAATTGCAGTTTCAGAAGTATGAGAAAGTTTAGCCATGATTCTATTCAAGCTAAATATTCTTTCCCCTTGCCCAAACTTTCCTTCAATACTATTACGAATCCTCTCAGATTAATTTGCTTGTCTTTTTTGTTCTTTACTCACATTAGCTGGAGGTTCGCCCAAAGGTGGATCACTCATTTGAATACCTAATTTTTACACCAAGCTCTGTTTTCTCTAGTCCGATAAATTTTATCGACATAAACAGATTCCGGATAATAAGCAGTGTAGTTTTTAAAACCTTCTACTTGTGTTTTTATGTCTGATGATTCATTAAATTTATCCCAAGTAATATGGTCTAAGAATACATATCCGTCAAAATAATTAGCCGATAGTTTCGCACACAATTCTACGGATTGTCTCGCTTCCCCTCTGACAATAGGGGAGATGTGTGGTTGCTTTAGACTCACAATCCGGTCTGATATGCTTTATTTTTTATTTTCATATAACCATAACTGTTGACGATAGACTTCTGTGACCACTAACAACATCTTATGTTGTTTTTTGGTTAAAGCTGATAATGTTGCTCCTAAACTGATTAGACCCTGAATATGAGATAGATTTATTTTAATATATTGAAGTTGTCTTTTTATGCCTTTATTTCTTTGTTTGTGCCGAGGACGACTTTTTTTGCCAGTACTATATAGTCTTTTCTTCCCAATTATCGATAAGTCCTTAGCTTTTTATCTAATCTTCCCTTTATCTTTTCATAAAGAGAATATATAATTCTTTCTGTTTGTTTTCTGGCATGATTTAATATGCCTCAATTTATTGGATAGCTAATATAAATTGGCGCACAAGTCGCATCTAATATTAGAGGATGTTTTAAAAGTATAATTGAGTTACAAATCATACACTTTGCCTGACCATGATACGTATCATTGCAGTATATATTAAAGTCTCAGAAGTTTCAGGTAGCCTTTCATAGTCCTTACTTAATCTTCTACACCAATTGAGCCACCCGAAAGTTCGTTTTACAACCCAAGCTTTTGGTAAAAGGGTAAAACCCTTCTTTTCTAAGGGTCTGAGAACCACTTCCACAATCCAACGAAAAACATCGATTATCCAGTAGGCAAAATCTTCCCCCCGATATCTTCCATCCATCCAGATAGTGTGCAGTCTTTTAACTTTATCTTTCATCTGATAAACCTGCCATAACGTGCACGTTTAGTTTAGCCCCTGCACGTTATGGCAAACTTGCAGAAGTAACCAAGACTCGCAAAACTAGCCCTAACAAGTCAACGGTAATAAATCCCTTACGTCCATGTATTTGTTTTTCTGCGTCGAAACCAACATCCGTACAAATAATGTTTGCGGTTTCAAGTGATTAGCTATCAAAGGCTGCTTCCCATGGACTTGGTTCTCGAGTCGCTGCTACCCGAACCCATTGATATAGTTTGTCATGAACCTGAACCCAAGTACGGTCTTTGCCCCATCTTCTGAAATAGCCATAGACTGTAGAGGAAGGTGGTAAATCTCCTGGTAATGCGGGCCATGTACATCCTTGACACAGTACCTATAAAATCGCGTTTACTACTGGGTACATACATGTTGTTGTACCTGGACGAGCACCTGGTTTTGCCTCTGGTAACAGCTCTGCTATTAACTAACACTGTTCCCAGGTTAAATTGCTAGGATAATTCTTAGTCATTTGCTCACGGGGTGCTGTTTTCTATAATTCTCAGCATATGCCTTGTGAGCTTTTTTATGATACCTCCCACCTTTTAAAACATGCTCTTAATTTACCTCAATTTTTTGGTTCTAAAACCTTTTGTGTTTCTTTTCTTGTCTGCTTCGTCAAAGATCGCCTCTTGTATTTTTTTTACCATTATCTGATTAACTTTATTCACCACATTGGCACTGATTATTTCACGAAAATTTACTAGCATCGATGCATCAAATGGTGCTTGTTTAATATAAGATCACATTCCTATAAAGTATTTTAGATAAAGGTTATCTTTTATTTTTTCTACTGTTTACCTATCGCTTATCCCCAATTTATCTTTGATTATTAATGGACCTAATGCCATGCGAAATTACTTGGATGCGACTCTTTTGGTAGTACGGAGTATGATATAAGAATAATAAATGACCAGTCAAACAGAGTAGTCTTGACAGCCAAAAATGTACTTGATGGAATTGGCTTGTAAAAAGTGAAAAAACAGGAACAGTTCCACACCCTATGCAAGCATCTACATCAAATCAAGGTATGTTTTGGTCACAAGCACGAGAACTATTTGAACAGATAGTTAGTTGGTTAGACTCAGACAGCATTTTTGGGTTAGAACACTCCCAGATCTAGAGTAAGTTACTTGAGAATGGATACGAACTATTGAGACCGTTGTTACAAACAAAAATAGTTTGATAAACGCACTCAAGATGAAATAGAGGGAGAGTGTACAGGCACAGACTCAGTAAACAGAACACACAAGAAAAATTTGTCGCGGTAATTGACCACATTATTTGGCACAGTAATCCTCAATAGAATCGGTTATGGAGGAAGAAAGATAAATAAATACCCTATTTCCTTTAGATGGGGAGTTTAATCTACCAGCACAACAATATTCTCTCTCATGGACTAAGACAGGGATGTTATCCATGTGATTGAGTATTTGTGGAAAGCTGCATTTGTCTTTTATTCTCAGACTTCAACACAGGCAGAAGCTTGGGAGAGCAAACGTTTACAGCTTATCCTTGAAGGGAAATCAAGTTCACTTGCCCCAGGTATGCGCCGAAGTAGGACTTTACCCAAACTCACCCCCCAAGAACGTAAACCCGTGGATACCTACCTGTGCTAGATATTTACTTAACAATGCCAAATACCTCAAATATGACGATTACTTAAAAGCTGGATTCCCCATGGCCACGGGGCTGATTAAGGGTCCTTGTCGCCACCTGATTAAAAACAGGATGGATATCACTGGGGCTAGATGGACCATGAGGGGTGCTGAGGCTGTTTTACCCCTGGGTTCTTTATACATCAGTGGCGATTGGGATGAGTATTGGCAGTTTCATCTACAACAAGAACATAAACCCAATCACCTGGCTTTGTACTCTAGTTGTATTCCTTTTATAAAGCAAGTTCTCAAAGCTCGTTGTTCTACTAGCCCTCCACCTTTTCCAATACCTGTCTAAGTTCCACTCCCCGTCTTCCAAAAAGAGTCGCACCCAAATGACTTTGCTGGTGCCCCGATTTCTTCGGAGAAAAGGCTCGCATCTTCATCTTAAAATTCTTGCCAGGGCTTCAAATCAGCCATCATTACCCACCTATTTTCACAAGACAACTTCCCCTCAAATGGCAGAAGGAACTTTGATGCTGAAATTTGAGTTTGCTCTGATTTCTTGTACATACGTACCAATAATACCAGTAACAATACTGGTATTGTTATGCATGGGTTTTGTGCTATTTTCTCTTTTTTTCTTGCATCTAAATATATTTCTCTGGTCTGATATTCCCACAGCAACTACTTTTTCTCTTTTTTCAGCAAACCCTAAGTAATATAAAGTATGACAGTACAAGCCAGCAGTAGAAACTAAGGCATAGGAGGGGTACAGCTTTGTATTTTTAAT